>NZ_JBJGYN010000040.1:0-47183 GCF_054050015.1 Geodermatophilus sp. SYSU D01176
GCCTCGTGGCCGAGCAGGAACGGGTACTGGTCGGTGATGTTGCCCTCGCGGTAGTGCAGGTCGGTGGCGCACACCCCGCAGGCCTGGACGTCGACCACCGCCTCCCCCGGGCCGGGGTCGGGGACGATCACCGTCTCCACCGTGACCGGGGCACCCTTGCTGCGGGCGACGACGCCCTTCACCTCGTAGGCCATGACGGCAGCCTAGGCCGGGCAGGTCAGCGGCCTGGACGTCCGGTGCATACCATCCGGTTGCCCACTTCACAACGATCTGGTTTCGACTTGTGAGGACTCGGCTCCCGCGTTTCGCGGTACGTACAGGTCAGACGTAGCGTTCCCGCGGGTCCGTGACGTCTGGCACAGGCCCTTTCCGGCGGGGAATCCCCCGACCGATGTCTTCCGGAGGTCCGTCCGTGGCAGTACCGAGTTTCCTGGCCCGAGAACGCATCGTGGCCCGTCCCGGCTTCAACCGCTGGTTGATCCCGCCCGCGGCGCTCGCCGTGCACCTGTGCATCGGCCAGGCGTACGCGACGAGCGTCTACAAGGCCGCCCTCGTCTCGCACTTCGAGACGACCCTGACCGCGATCGGCATCATCTTCTCGATCGCGATCGTGATGCTCGGCCTCTCCGCGGCCCTCTTCGGCACCTGGGTCGACCGCAACGGCCCGCGGGCGGCGATGTTCACCTCCGCCGTCTTCTGGGTGACCGGCTTCCTCGTCGGCGGCCTGGGCATCGAGACCGGCCAACTGTGGCTGGTCTACCTCGGCTACGGCGTCATCGGCGGCATCGGGCTGGGCATCGGCTACATCTCGCCGGTCTCCACGCTGATCAAGTGGTTCCCCGACCGGCCCGGCCTGGCCACCGGCATGGCGATCATGGGTTTCGGTGGCGGCGCGCTGGTCGCCTCCCCGCTGTCCCGGCAGTTGATGAGCTGGTACGACCCCACCTACGACCCGGCCGTCGCCGGGACCACGCCCAACGGCGAGGCCGTCGCGGCGCTGTTCTTCACCCTCGCCGCGCTCTACCTGGTCTTCATGATGTTCGGCGCCTTCATCGTGCGGGTGCCGGCCGACGACTGGAAGCCGGCCGGCTTCGACCCGGCCTCGGTCAAGAAGAAGGCGATGGTCACCACCGAGAGCGTCTCGGCGAACAACGCCATCAAGACCCCGCAGTTCTGGCTGCTGTGGACGGTGCTCTTCTGCAACGTCACCGCGGGCATCGGCATCCTCGAGCAGGCCGCGCCGATGATCCAGGACTTCTTCCGCAACGGGGAGACCTCCACCGTCGCCGCCGCCACGGCCGCGGGCTTCGTCGGCCTGCTGTCGCTGTTCAACATGGGCGGCCGGTTCGTGTGGTCCTCGACCTCGGACTTCATCGGCCGCAAGCCGATCTACATGGTCTACCTGGGCGTCGGCATCGTCCTGTACGTCATCCTGGCCCTGTTCGGCAGCACCGCGACCTGGGTCTTCCTGCTGACCGCCGCCATCATCATCAGCTTCTACGGCGGTGGCTTCGCCACGGTCCCGGCCTACCTGCGCGACCTCTTCGGCACCTACCAGGTGGGCGCCATCCACGGCCGGCTGCTGACCGCCTGGGCGGCCGCCGGTGTGGCCGGGCCGCTGATCGTCAACGGGGTCCTGGACACCCAGGGCACCCCCGGTCAGCTGGTCGCGGCGAACTACCGCCCGGCGCTGTTCATCATGGTCGGCCTCCTGGCGGTCGGCTTCGTCGCCAACCTGCTGATCAAGCCGGTCTCGGAGAAGTACTGGGAGCCGAAGGCCACCACCCCCGCCACCGCTCGCGCCAACCCGGAACGGAGCGCCGTCCGATGAGCCACCCCGCCACCGACAACCGGCAGCCCACGCACACCCCGGCGGCGCTGATCGCCTTCGCCTGGACCCTGGTGGGCGTCCCGCTCGCCTACGGGCTCTACAACACGGTCAAGGCCGCCAGCGCCCTCTTCGGCGGCTGAGCCCCGCACCACCGCACAGCGCCCCCGTCCGGATCTCCGGGCGGGGGCGCTGTGCGTTCCAGGAGCCCCGAGGAGGGGCTGGGTGAGCTCGGTCCAGCAGGACACGGCTCCTGGCCGCGGTGTCGACCGGTAGGCCGACGATGTCACCGCAGAGGTGCCAACGGGAGGTGTCCGGACAGGTCGGCGCGGCTGCCGCTCGCGCTGACCCGGCCCTCCGCCACCGCGTCGGCCCAGGTGAGCTCCCCCGTCGCCAGCCGCAGCCAGGTGGCGGCGTCGGTCTCCACGACGTTGGGCGGCGTCCCGCGGGTGTGCCGGGGCCCGGGCACCAGCTGGACGGCGACGTGCGGCGGCACCCGCAGCTCGACCGACCGGCCGGGCACCTGCTGGGCCAGCCAGCGCGCCGTCGTCTTCACCGCCGCACCCAGCACCGACCGCGGGGGCTGCTCGGCCTCCCCCGCCAGCCAGGCCCGCACCGGGTCGACGGCGGAGCGCAGTTCCGCGGCCGGGATCGGCTGCGCCGGCATCAGCTGGTCGGGACGGTCCCCGCCGGGACGCTGCCCACGGTCGCCTCCGGGGTGCCGAACAGCGCCGGCAAGGTCGCGCTCCAGACGGCCCGCAGCTCGGCGAGCGGCAGCTCCGCGACACCGTCGACGGCGAGCACGTCGCCGCCCGTCGTCCCCAGCTCGGTGACCGCGACCCCGGCCCACTCGGCGGTGGCGCGCACCGCCTCCGGGTCGGTCGTGGTGACGACGACGCGCGCGGCCGACTCGCTGAACAGCGCGGTGAACGGGTCCTCACCCAGAGCCAGCCGGGCGCCGGTGCCGTACCGCAGCGCGGACTCGGCCAGGGCCTGTGCCAGACCGCCGTCGGCCAGGTCGTGCGCGGAGGCGACCAGGCCCTCGCGGCCGAGCGCGGCCAGCAGCTCGCCCAGCGACCGCTCGGCCTCGAGGTCCACCGCCGGCGGGCGGCCGCCGAGGTGACCGTGCACGACCGACGCCCACGCCGAGCCGCCGAACTCGGGCCGGGTGACGCCGAGCAGCAGCACGGTCTCCCCCGCCGTCCGCCAGCCGGTGGACACCCGGGTGCGGACGTCCTCGTGCACGCCGAGGACCCCGATGACCGGCGTCGGGTTGATCGCGACGTCGCCGGTCTGGTTGTAGAGGCTCACGTTGCCGCCGGTGACCGGCAGCCCCAGGTCGCGGCAGGCGTCGGCCAGACCGCGGACGGCCTCGGCGAACTGCCACATGACCTCGGGCTCCTCCGGGGAGCCGAAGTTCAGGCAGTTGGTGACCGCCAGCGGGCGGGCGCCGCTCACCGCCACGTTGCGGTAGGCCTCGGCGAGGTTGAGCTGCGCCCCGGTGTACGGGTCCAGCCGGGCGTAGCGGCCGTTGCCGTCGAGGGCCAGCGCGATGCCGCGGGAGGTCTCCTCGTCGATGCGGACCACGCCCGCGTCGTCCGGCTGCGCGAGCACGGTGTTGCCGCGCACGTAGCGGTCGTACTGCTCGGTGACCCACGTCTTGTCCGCGCCGTCGGGGCTCGCGACGACGGCGAGCCAGTGCGCCTGCAGCTCCTCGGGGGTCGACGGGCGCGGCAGCCGGGCCGGGTCGTCGGCCTGCAGGCCGTCGAGGTCGGCCGGGCGTTGCATCGGCCGGTCGTAGACCGGGCCCTCGTGCGCGACGGTCCGCGGCGGGACGTCGACGATGCGCTCGCCGTGCCAGTCGACGGTCAGCCGGTCGCCGTCGGTGACCTCACCGATGACGGTGGCGAGCACGTCCCACCTGCGGCAGACGGCGAGGAAGGCGTCGACCTTGCCCGGCTCGACGATCGCGCACATGCGCTCCTGCGACTCGCTCATCAGGATCTCGGCGGGCGTCAGGGTGCTGTCGCGCAGCGGGACGGTGTCCAGGTCGATGTGCATGCCGCCGGTGCCGGCGCTGGCGAGCTCGGACGTCGCGCAGGACAGGCCGGCGCCGCCGAGGTCCTGGATGCCGGTGACCAGGTCCGCCGCGAAGATCTCCAGGCAGGCCTCGATGAGCAGCTTCTCGGTGAACGGGTCGCCGACCTGCACGCTGGGCCGCTTGGCCGGGCCCTCGGCGTCGAAGGTCTCGCTGGCCAGCACGCTCACGCCGCCGATGCCGTCGCCGCCGGTGCGGGCGCCGAACAGGATGACCTTGTTGCCGACGCCCTCGGCCTTGGCCAGCCGGACGTCCTCGTGCCTCATGACGCCGACGCAGAGGGCGTTGACCAGCGGGTTGCCGGCGTAGCAGTCGTCGAAGAGCACCTCGCCGCCGATGTTGGGCAGGCCGAGGCAGTTGCCGTAGCCGCCGACGCCGGCGACGACGCCGGGCAGCACGCGGGCGGTGTCCGGGGCGTCGGCGCGACCGAAGCGCAGCGAGTCCATGACCGCGATCGGCCGGGCGCCCATGGTGAGGATGTCGCGGACGATGCCGCCGACGCCAGTGGCCGCGCCCTGGTAGGGCTCCACGTAGCTGGGGTGGTTGTGGCTCTCGACCTTGAACGTGACCGCGTAGCCGTCGCCGACGTCCACCACGCCGGCGTTCTCCCCGATGCCCACCAGCAGCGCCTCGCTGCGGGGCAGGTCGCCGAAGCGGCGCAGGTGCACCTTCGACGACTTGTACGAGCAGTGCTCGCTCCACATGACGCTGTACATGGCCAGCTCGGCGGTGGTGGGCCGGCGGCCGAGGATGGTGGTGATGCGCGCGTACTCGTCGGACTTCAGGCCGAGCTCGCTGTAGGGCTGCTCGACGTCCGGCGTCCGCGCGGCGAGCTCGACGGTGTCGAGCTGGTGGTGCAGCGGGCCGGGCCCGGTGTCGAGGTCGCTGAGTCCCTGCGTCATGCGCTGACGACCGCCTTCAGGACGCTGGTGAAGAACCCGAGGCCGTCGGTGCCCGGGCCGGTGAGGTCCTCGACGGCGTGCTCCGGGTGCGGCATGAGGCCGACGACGCGGCCGTCCGCGCTGGTCACCCCGGCGATGTCGCGCATCGAGCCGTTGGGGTTGCCCTCCACGTAGCGGACCGCGACCCGCCCCTCGCCCTCGATCCGGTCGAGGTCGGCCGGCGCGGCCACGTAGCGGCCCTCGCCGTTCTTCACCGGGACGACGATCCGCTGTCCGGCCTCGTAGTCCTGCGTCCACGCAGTGTCGGCGCGCTCGATGCGCAGCGCCTGGTCGCGGTTGCGGAAGTGCAGGTGGCCGTTGCGGGTGAGCGCACCGGGCAGCAGCCCGGCTTCGCAGAGCACCTGGAAGCCGTTGCAGATCCCGAGGACGGGCATGCCGCTGCGCGCCCGGTCGACGACGTCCTGCATCATCGGCGCCCGCGCGGCGATGGCGCCGGCCCGCAGGTAGTCGCCGTAGGAGAAGCCGCCGGGGAGGACGACGGCGTCGACGTCCTTCAGGTCGTGGTCGGCGTGCCAGAGCGCGACGGGCTCGGCCCCGGCCAGCCGCACCGCACGTGCGGCGTCGACGTCGTCCAGGGAGCCCGGGAAGGTGATGACACCGATGCGCACGGAGGGTGTTCTCCTCAGTCGGTCGGGAGGTGGAGCTCGACGTCCTCGATGACCGGGTTGGCCAGCAGCGTCTCGGCGATCTGCGTGAGCTCGGCCTCGTCGGGCGTGCCGTCGACCTCGAGGACGAAGTGCTTGCCCTGGCGCACGCTGCGGACGCTGTCGTGGCCCAGCCGGCCCAGCGCTCCCAGCACCGCCTGCCCCTGGGGGTCGGAGATCTCCGGCTTCAGCACGACGTCGACGACCACCCGAGGCACGCCGTCGAGGGTACCGGGGTGGCGTGGCCCACTCCCCGCCGCGCCGGTGCCCCCCGCTCTCGGGTCCGCGCCGCCGTTCATCCCCGCGAGATCTGCACAGTGGTCGCCATCGGCGCCGTGAAGGGCTCCACTGTGCAGATCTCACCGAGCCAGGGCCCGGCGGATCTCCGCGACGACCTCCTGCGGACGGCCGAGGACGTCCGCGGACGTGAACCGCAGCACCGTCCACCCCGCGGCGATCAACCTGTTCTGGCGGCGGAGGTCACCGACGAAGACGTCGCGCTCCCGGTGGACGTCTCCGTCGAACTCGACGATGACCCGGTGGCCCGGCCAGGCGAGGTCCGCCCGCCCGAGGAAGCCGCCGGCGGCATCCCGGACGACGTACTGGAGGTCGGGGGTGGGGAGGCCGGCCTCGTGGAGGATCCAGCGCAGCACGGACTCCATCGGCGATCCGGCACGCGGGTCGGCCACGGGCAGCACGGCTCGCGCCCGCGCCGAGCCCCGGCCGGTGGACCGGCGGATGAGCTGCGTCCCGAGGTCCGGACGGCCACACCAGCGGGCCAGCAGTTGATCGGTGACGGCCAGGAGCGCAGCGGGCTCCAGCACTGCGGCCAGGTCACGCCATGTGCGCTCCGGAGTGGTCACGGGAACGCCGTCCCGGGTGGTCACGTCGTCGTCGATCAGAGGCGTGCGGTGGACGACCCGGTCACGGCGGTCGCGGACGGACGACCCCGTGGCGACGGTCAGGTGGATGCGCGGATCCTCCCGTTGCAGCGGGATCGCCACACCCCACAGACCGGCAGCGCTCGTGTGGCTGATCACCGCCCGCTCCGGCGCGGTGAGCAGGACGGCCTCCACCCTGGCGTCGAAGACCCCTGCCACGGCACGTGGCACGTAGGTGTCACGGGACATGCGAACGACGTCCCGGTGGCGCAGCTGAGAGCTCGAGATGCCTGCTGCCCGCGCACTCGCCCGAGTCGCGGGTCCGGTCAGACGGGTTCGGGTACGGCGAGCGGGCACCGGGGCACCCTGGCCGATGACCCGTCTTCCTCGCTCGCACCGTCCACAGCCCACCCGCGAGATCTGCACAGTGGTGCCCCTCGCGGCCCTGATGCCCGCCAGTGTGCAGATCTCGCGGCGCTCAGGTCGACGTGGACAGCAGGGACCACACCGCGTCGGGAGCCTCCCAGTGGGCGTTGTGGCCAGCGCCCTCGAGCAGCACCGCACCGGGGTCCAGCCGCCGCATCGCCTCCAGGCCCACCATCGGGTCGGCCGCCCCCGCCGCCAGCCGCAATGGCGCGACCGCCCGGGACAGCACCTCCTCGACGGCCGGCCCGACGGCGCCGAACGCCCGGGGGTCCAGGGCTGGTGCGAACCCGCCGTCCACCTCGCGGACGCCCGCGGCGGCCACCTCGGAGGACGGGTCCACGAGCCCGGTCAGCCCGGCGAGCCGCAGGTGCCGCTCGGCGGCCTCCGCGGCGGTGGCGAACACCTGCGGTGCGCGCCCGGCCAGCGACCGGGCGCGGGCCACCTCGTCGTCCGTCCAGTCGATCTTCACGCCGAGCGCGACGACCCGCGCCACCTCCACGCCGTACCAGCCGCCGGCGAGCACCGCGCCGACGACACCGCCGAACGAGTGGCCCAGCACCGTCACGCGGGCCGCGCCGGTCGACGCCACCAGCGAGGCGGTGTCGGCGGCGTGCACCGCGTAGCCGTAGGGCGGCTCGGCGAGCGACCGGCCGTGCCCGCGCAGGTCCGGGACCGCCCACGGGCCCGGCCACGAGTCCTCGACCAGCGGCAGCAGCCGGTCCCACACGGCGCCGGTCGCACCCAGGCCGTGCAGCAGCAGGAGCAGGTGCTCCCCCGAACCGCCGCAGCGGTACGCGACGCCCGCGCGGGTCACCGGCACGTCAGCGGAAGGCCGTGCCGGTCAGCCGCTCGTAGGCGGTCACGTAGCGCTCGCGGGTCGCCTCGACCACCTCGGCGGGCAGCTCCGGCGGCGGCGAGACGCGGTCCCAGCCGGACGACGTCAGCCAGTCGCGGACGTACTGCTTGTCGAACGACGGCTGGGCCGCCCCCGGCGACCACAGCGTGGCCGGCCAGAAGCGCGAGGAGTCCGGCGTGAGCACCTCGTCCCCCAGCACCAGTCCGCCGTCCGGACCGAGCCCGAACTCGAACTTCGTGTCGGCCAGCACGATCCCGGCGTCGAGGGCGATCTCGGCCCCGCGCCGGTACAGCACCAGGGTCAACTCGCGCAGCTCCTCCGCGCGGGCCTGCCCCACGGCCGCGACGACCGCGGCGAAGTCGATCGCCTCGTCGTGCTCGCCCTGCTCGGCCTTGGTGGACGGCGTGAACACCGGCTCGGGCAGCCGCGAGCCCTCGACCAGACCGGCCGGGAGCGGGACGTCGCGGATGGACCCGGTCCGCTGGTACTCGACCGTGCCGGAGCCCGACAGGTAGCCGCGGGCCACGCACTCCACCGGCAGCATCTCCAGCCGGCGCACCAGCATCGCCCGCCCGGCCACCTCCGCGGGCACCTCCGTGGCCGACAGCAGGTGGTGGGTCGCCCCGAACTGCGCGAGCGCCGGCGCCAGCTGGTCGAACCACCACACCGACAGCTGGGTGAGCACCCGCCCCTTGTCGGGGATCGGCGTGGGCAGCACGTGGTCGTAGGCGGAGATCCGGTCCGAGGCCACCAGCAGGAGCCGGTCGGACCCGGCGTCGTAGACCTCGCGGACCTTGCCCCGCGCGACCAGCGGGAGAGCGAGGCTCACGACGTCACCGGTCCGCTGCCGCCCGGCGGAGCCGGCACGACGACAGAGCCGCTCACGACAGCGCCGCGAGCCGGTCGAACAGCGGACCCAGGTCGGCCACGTACCGCTCCGGCCGGCAGATCTCGTCCAGCCGCGCCTCGTCCAGCTTCACGCCGGATGCCCCGGCGCGCTCCCGCAGCGTCGACCGGAACGGCGTCCCGCTGTTCCAGGTCTCCATCGCGGCGGACTGCACCAGCGCGTAGGCGTCCTCCCGCGAGGCCCCGCCCTCGACGAGCTCCAGCAGCACCGACGAGGTGTAGATCAGCCCGCCGGTCGACTCGAGGTTGGCCCGCATCCGGTCGGCGTCCACCACCAGGTTCTCCACCAGGCCGGTGGTCAGGTGCAGCAGGTAGTCGGTGGTGATCGCGGCGTCGGGCAGGAACACCCGCTCGGTGGAGGAGTGCGAGATGTCGCGCTCGTGCCAGAGCGGGATGCCCTCCATCACCGGGACGACGGCGGCGCGCACCACGCGGGCCAGCCCGGCGATGCGCTCGGAGCGGATCGGGTTCTTCTTGTGCGGCATCGCGCTCGACCCCTTCTGGCCCGAGCCGAACGCCTCCGACAGCTCCCGCACCTCGGTGCGCTGGCCGTGCCGCACCTCGAGCGCCACCGTCTCGCAGACGGTCGCGATGATGGCCAGCGCGGCGACCCACTCGCTGACCGAGTCGCGCAGCACCACCTGCGTGGAGGCGTCGGCGGGCCGCAGGTCCAGCGCCTCGGCGACGGCGACCTCCACCGAGGGGTCGATCAGCGAGTACGTGCCGACCGCCCCCGAGATGGCGACGACGCCGACGCGCTCGCGCGCGGCCCGCAGCCGGTCCCGCGACCGGGCGGCGGCGAAGGCGATGTCGGCGACCCGGTGGCCCCACACGTCGGGTTCGGCGTGCACGCCGTGGGTGCGGCCGACCTTGATCGTGTCCCGGTGGGCCAGCGCGTGGTCGCGGAGGACGGCGACCAGCCGGTCGAGCCGGGCCAGGAGCAGGTCGGTGGCCTCGGTGAGCTGGACGGCGAGCGCGGTGTCCAGCAGGTCCGACGACGTCATGCCGTGGTGCACGTACGCGGCGGCCGACCGGGGCTCGGTGTTGTCGGCCCACGCGGTGAGGAAGGCGATGACGTCGTGCTGCGTGGTCTCCTCGATCTCGGCGACCCGCTCCGGCGTGGGCGGGGCCGCGTCCCGCACGGGTTGCACCACCTCGGCGGGCACCCGCCCGGCCGCGGCGTGCGCCTCGAGGACGAGGGTCTCGACCCGGCACCACAGCTCGTACTTGTGCTGGTCGCTCCAGACCCGCCCCATCTCGGGCAGGGTGTACCGCTCGATCACGTGTCCGCCCGCCCATCGGTTCGTCGCACCACGTGCCCCAGTCTCCCGCAGGCAGGATGCTGTCGACGACGGCCCCTCGAGCTCCCGGAGGAACCGATGCTGCGACGGGGCGCCCACCTCCTGACGCGGGCCCGCGACCGGATCCGTACGGCCCGCGAGCACGACCCGCACGCCTGGTGGCACGGTCCCCACCTCGACGAGGACGGGCACCCCGAGGACGGGCACCCCGACGATGGGCAGTACGACGACCACCTGGACGACGACGCGGCCGACCAGCCGCCCCTGGGCAGCCCCGAGCCGGGTGCGCCCGACCTCGACGGCCCGCTCGGGCCCGGTGGCGTCAGCGGGCCGCCGGCCGGGGGACAGCGGCGCCGGGGACCGGCCGACCGCCGTCGCGCCGCGCGGGGACCCGGCGCCCCCGAGGACGACGTGCCGCGGGGCCTGCAGGTGGCCGCGGCCTGGTCGTGGCGGCTCATCGTCGTCCTCGCCGGGCTCTACCTGCTGCTCCGGGCCGCCGCCTACGTGGCCGTGGTCGTCGTCCCGGTCATGGTCGCGCTGCTGCTCGCCGCGCTGCTGCAGCCGGGCGCCGCCGTGCTGGTCCGGCGCGGCTGGCCGCGGGCCCTCGCCGCCCTCACGATGCTCGTCGTCGGGCTCGGCACCGTGTCGGGGATCGTCACGCTGGTCGTCCAGCAGGTCACCACCGGCTTCGGCGACCTGGCCGACCAGGTCGGTCAGGGCGTGGAGCAGGTGCGCGACCTCGTCGTGCGCACGTTCCCCGTCACCCGGCGGCAGCTGGAGGACGCGGTCGAGCAGCTGCAGCAGACGCTGGTCGCCAACGAGGACGTGCTGGCCTCGGGCGCGCTCACGACCGCCGTGACGGTCGGCGAGGTCGCCACCGGCGTCCTGCTCGCGCTGTTCACCCTGTTCTTCTTCCTCAAGGACGGTCGCTCGATCTGGTTGTGGCTGGTCGGCCTCTCCCCGCGGGACTCCCGGGCGTACCTCGACGAGGCCGCCCGCCGCTCGTGGCGCACGCTCATCTCCTACGTGCGCGCCACCGCCGCCGTGGCCATGGTCGACGCCGTCGGCATCGGCATCGGGCTGGCGGTGCTCGGCGTCCCCCTGGTCATCCCGCTGGCCGCACTCGTCTTCCTGGGCGCGTTCATCCCGATCATCGGGTCGTTCCTGGCCGGTACCGTGGCCGTGCTCGTCGCGCTCGTCTCCCAGGGCCCGGTCACCGCCCTGATCGCGCTGGCCATCGTGATCGCGGTCATGCAGCTGGAGGGGCACGTCCTGCAGCCGCTGCTGCTGGGGCGGGCCGTGCGCGTGCACCCGCTCGCCGTGGTCCTGGCGATCGCCGCGGGGCTGCTGGTCGCCGGCATCTTCGGTGCGCTGATCGCCGTCCCCACGGTGGCCTGCGCCAACGTCGCCGGCACCTACCTGTCGCGGCGGTACGACGGGCCGCGCCCGCCCGAGCCCCGTCCGGAGCGGGCGCGGCCGGTCGTCAGAGCCCAGCCGGCAGGGTGATCCGCCCCTCGACCGCGGCCAGCGCGATGTCGGTGCGCCAGTGCGCGTCGGCCAGCCGGACGGCGGCGACCCGCTCGTAGGCGCGCTGCCGGGCCGCGGCGAGGTCGTCCCCCACGGCCGTCACCGCCAGCACCCGCCCGCCGGAGGACCGGACCGTCCCCTCGGCGTCGACCGTGGTGCCGGCGTGCAGCACACCCTCGGCGTCGGCGCCGGTGACCGGGTCGCCGGTCCGCGGCCGCTCGGGGTAGCCGGGGGCGGCCACGACGACGGTCACCGCGGCCCCGGGCCGCCAGCGCAGCGGCGGGTGGTCGGCCAGCGTGCCGGTGGCCGCGGCGTGCAGCAGCCCGGCCAGCGGCGTCTCCAGCAGGGGGAGCACGACCTGGGTCTCGGGGTCGCCGAAGCGGGCGTTGAACTCGACCACCCGCAGCCCGCGGGAGGTCAGCGCCAGCCCGGCGTACAGCAGCCCGGAGAACGGCTCGCCGCGGCGGCGCATCTCGTCGACCGTCGGCTGGAGCACGGTGCCCAGCACCTCGTCGACCAGGCCGGGCGGGGCCCACGGCAGCGGCGCGTAGGCGCCCATCCCGCCGGTGTTGGGCCCGGCGTCGCCGTCGTCGCGCCGCTTGGCGTCCTGGGCGGGCAGCAGCGGCAGCACCGTCGTCCCGTCGGTGACGGCGAACAGCGAGACCTCCGGGCCGTCGAGGTACTCCTCCACCAGCACGGCACCGCCGGCGTCGAGCACGCCGCGCCCGTGGGCCACGGCGGCGTCCCGGTCGGTCGTGACGACGACGCCCTTGCCGGCGGCGAGACCGTCGTCCTTCACCACGTACGGCGGACCCGCCTCGTCGAGCGCGGTCTCCAGCTCGGCGGGCCCGCCCACCGGCCAGGACCGGGCGGTCGGCACGCCGGCGGCGGCCATCACGTGCTTGGCGAAGGACTTGCTGCCCTCGATCTGCGCGGCCTGCTCCGACGGGCCGAAGCAGGCGATGCCGGCGTCGCGGACCGCGTCGGCGGCGCCGGCCACCAGCGGCACCTCGGGGCCGATGACCACCAGGTCGGCCCGCCAGGACGTCGCGAGCGCGGCGACGGCGACCGGGTCCGCGGCGTCGAGCGACTTCCCGCCCACCCCAGGCTCGGCGACCGCCCGGGTGCCGGCGTTGCCCGGCGCGCAGGCCAGCGCGGTCACCGCGGGGTCGGAGGACAGAGCGACGCACAGGGCGTGCTCCCGGGCACCGGAGCCGATCACGAGCACGCGCACGGACCGCGACCCTACCGCCGCGCGACTCGCTGGAACGGCCGCCCTCCGGGGTCCCGCGCCGAGCCCCGATCGGCCCCCCTGCGGGGGCCCGCCGCGAGCCTGCGAGTGGTGGGGGCAGGGGGGTCCTTCACGGGGGGAAGGGGGTCCTTCCACGGTTCGGCTGGGACCGGTACGCGCGGTGGAGCGCCCGGACGCGGGCGTGCTCGGCGGCCCGGGCGCGGGCGTCGGAGCGCAGCGCCTGGCGGTGCGCCTCGGCCTGCAGCTTGCGCCAGGCGGTGTAGCGGGCGGGGTCCAGCCGGCCGTCGTCGATCGCCGCGGCCACCGCGCAGCCGGGCTCGGTGCGGTGCGCGCAGTCCCGGAACCGGCACGCGGCAGCCAGCTCGGTGACGTCGGCGTACGCGGTGTCGACGCCCGCGTCGTCGACCAGGGCCAGCTCACGCATCCCCGGGGTGTCGACGAGCAGGCCGCCGCCCGGCAGCAGGTGCAGCTCGCGGGCCGTGGTGGTGTGCCGGCCCCGGCCGTCGGCCTGGCGGATCTCCCGGGTGGCCGCCACCGGCGTCCCGGCCAGCGCGTTGGCCAGGCTGGACTTCCCGACGCCGGACGGGCCGACCATGGCCGCCGTCCGCCCCGGGCCCAGCAGCGCCCGGACGGCGTCGAGCCCCTCCCCGGTCACCGAGCTGACGGCCAGGACGTCGACGCCGACGGCGTCCTCGGCCACGGCGGCCAGCGCCGCGGGGACGTCGTCGCACAGGTCGGCCTTGGTCAGGACGACGACCGGCGTGGCCCCGCTGCCCCAGGCGACCGCGAGGTAGCGCTCGACCCGGCGCAGCCGCGGCGCCGTGGTGAGCGCGTCGACGACGAGCACCAGGTCGAGGTTGGCCGCGACCACCTGCTCGGCCGACGTCCGCCCGGCGACGACGCGGGTGAACGCCGTCCGGCGGGGCAGCACGGCCACGGCCAGCTCCCCCCGCAGGGCCACCCAGTCGCCCACCGCGGGGCCGGTGCCGTCGAGCAGCGCCGCAGCGGGGTGCGTGCGCAGCTCGCCGTCGGCGGTGAGCACGGTCAGCCGGCCACGGTCGACCCGGGCCACCCGGCCGGGCACGCACCCGGCCGGCACGTCGGCGTCCCGCTCCGCCGTCCAGCCGAGGAGTGAGAGATCGGTCACGTCGGCATGGTCCCGCGCAGGTCAGCGCGGTGTCCTCCGAATTGTGTGCGACCGGTCGGCGCGCGTTCGCCGTCCCGACACCTTGCTCAGGTGTTGTGGAGGACATGCGCGCGATCGCGTCGCCGGCCACGGTCCCGGCGACCCGCCCTGCCCGTCCCGTCATCGTCGGTCACCGTGGCGCTCCGGCGTACCGGCCCGAGCACACCGCCGCCAGCTTCGACCTGGCCATCGACCTGGGTGCCGACCTCATCGAGCCCGACATCGTCGTCAGCCGCGACGGCGCGCTCGTCGTCCGGCACGAGAACGAGCTGTCGCACTCCACCGACGTCGCCGACCGGCCCGAGTTCGCCGGCCGGCGCACCACCCGCGTCGTCGACGGCCGCGAGCGCACCGGCTGGTTCACCGAGGACTTCACCCTCGCCGAGCTGCGCACGCTGCGCGCGGTCGAGCGGATGCCGGCGCTGCGCCCGCTGAACACCACCTACGACGGCCGGGCCGGGATCCTCACCCTGGCCGAGGTCGTGGCGATCGCCCGCCGCCGCTCCACCGCCGACCGGCAGGTCCGCGTGCTGGCCGAGCTGAAGAAGCCCAGCTGGTTCGACCACGAGGCCGGCGTCCCGATGACCGAGCTCGTCGCCGCCGAGCTGCGCCGCCTCGGCGCCGCCGGCCCGGACGGCACCGTCGTCGTGCAGTCCTTCGACGCCGCCGCGCTGCGGGAGCTGCGGGCCGACCTCGGGCACCGCGGGCCGACGATGCTGCAGCTCGTGGACGACGCCGGCACGGACGACCACCTGGTCACCCCGGCCGGCCTGCGCGAGGTCAGCACCTACGCGCAGGGCATCGCGCCGAGCCGGCACCGCATCCTGGTGCGCGACGCGGAGCAGGCCCTGACCGGCGTCTCGGACCTCATCGCCCAGGCCCACCGCGCCGGGCTGGTCGTCGTCCCGTGGACGCTGCGCCCGGAGAACGCCTTCCTGCCCCGCCACCTGCGCCGCGGCGAGGCGGTGAGCGGTACGGGCGACATGCAGACCGAGGCGCGGCTGCTGCTCGCGCTCGGCGTCGACGGGCTCATCACGGACGCCCCCGAGATCGCCGTCGCCGCCCGTCGGGAGTTGCTGGTCACCGCCGCCTGACGGCCCCCTGCAGGGTCCCGCCGCGAGCTCGCCGGTGGCGGGGGCCGGGGGTCCTCACTCGAGCAGGTCGTGGAGGACGACGTTCTCGTCGCGGCCGGGACCGACGCCGATCACGCTGATCCGCGCGCCCGACAGCTCCTCCAGGCGCTGCACGTAGGCCTGCGCGGTCTTCGGCAGCTCCTCGAAGGTGCGGCAGTTCCGGATGTCCTCGGACCAGCCCGGCATCTCCTCGTAGACCGGCGTGGCGTGGTGGAAGTCGGTCTGCGTCATCGGCATCTCGTCGTGCCGCACCCCGTCGACGTCGTAGGCCACGCAGATCGGCACCGTCTCCAGGCCCGACAGCACGTCGAGCTTGGTGAGGAAGTAGTCGGTGATGCCGTTGACCCGGCTGGCGTAGCGGGCCACGACGGCGTCGAACCAGCCGCAGCGACGGTCGCGGCCGGTGGTCACGCCCACCTCGCCGCCCTTCGTGCGCAGGTACTCGCCCCACTGGTCGTGCAGCTCGGTCGGGAAGGGGCCGGACCCGACGCGGGTCGTGTAGGCCTTGAGGATGCCGACCACCCGGTCGATGCGGGTCGGGCCGATGCCGGAGCCCGCCGCCGCGCCGCCGGCGGTCGGGGAGGACGACGTGACGAACGGGTACGTGCCGTGGTCGACGTCGAGCAGCGTGCCCTGGGAGCCCTCCAGCAGCACCCACTCGCCGGCGTCGAGGGCGTTGGCCAGCAGCAGCCGGGTGTCGGCGATGCGGTGCTTGATCTGCTCGGCGTAGCCGGCGTACTCCTCCACGACCTCGTCGACGTCGATGGCCTTGCGGTTGTAGACCTTGACCAGGACCTGGTTCTTCTCCTGCAGCGTGCCCTCGAGCTTCTGCCGGAGGATCGACAGGTCGAGCAGGTCCTGCACCCGGATCCCGGTGCGGGCCACCTTGTCGCCGTAGGCCGGGCCGATCCCGCGCCCGGTGGTGCCGATCCGGCGCTTGCCGAGGAACCGCTCGGTGACCCGGTCCAGCGCCCGGTGGTGCGGCATGATCAGGTGCGCGTCGGCCGAGATGACCAGCCGCGAGGTGTCCACCCCGCGCTCCTCGAGACCGGCGAGCTCGCCGATGAGCACCTCGGGGTCGATGACGACGCCGTTGCCGATGACCGGCGTGCACCCCGGCGTGAGGATCCCCGACGGGATCAGGTGCAGCGCGTACCGCTCGCCGTCCGGCGTGATCACCGTGTGCCCTGCGTTGTTGCCGCCCTGGTACCGGACGACGTACGGCACGCGCCCCCCGAGCAGGTCGGTGGCCTTGCCCTTGCCCTCGTCGCCCCACTGGGCACCGATCAGCACGACTGCCGGCATCTCGCTGTAGTCCCCCTCGGACTCGTCACCGGCGGTCGACCGGCTGGCAGGTGGCAGGGTATCGGCATGCCCCTCGCCGAGTTCGACCTGCGCGGTCTCGCCCCGGGATCCGCGCCGGCGCGCGAGGAGGTCGCACCGGCCGCCGAGGCCGACGCGCTGCTGGTGAGGGGCCCGGTCCCGGCGCTCGCCGGGGTGTTGACCACGCTGTGGAAGGCCGGGCGGACGGCCGAGGTCCCCGTGTCGTGGGACCCCGCGGACGACGGCGACTCGACCGCCCTGGCCCGCGCGCTGGGCATCGGCACCGGGGCCGAGCGCGCGCTGGGCCTCGTGCGCGACGACCACGGCGGCGTCCTGCTGCACCACGGCCGCCTCGAGGCCGCCGGGGACGACCGGCGCCGTCCGCTGGCGCGGCGGCTGGGCGCGCAGGCGCACCACGACGCGGTCAAGGTCGCCGACGGTCAGGTGACCCGGTTCGACGTCCGGCCCGACTGGCGGGCCGTGGACACCCTCGACGTGACCGTGATGACGCTGCCGCTGCGCCCCGGCCGCCGCACCAGCGGACGGGCGGTGCAGATCGCCTGCGACCCGGCCCGGGTGATCCGGGACGGCGTCCCCTATCCGCGGCCGGTCAACCGCTGGACGTGGTACGCCGACGACCGGGTGCGCTGGCGACTGCAGCCCTGATCGGCCGTGGCGATCAGGTGAAGACGCTGACCCCGCCCGGGCCCACGAGCAGGCCCACGACGATCAGCACGATCCCCCACAGCAACTGCCTGCGGACGATCGCCACGATGCCGGCGACGACGAGTACGACGGCGAGGATCCAGAGAAGCGTGGCCATGCGGCACCTCCGGGACGGGCGTCCGGACCGGACGCTGGGTACGGAGAGTAAACGATCTCCAGCCGTTCCCGCCTGTTCTGCGTCGTCCCCTCACGGACGGTCACGTCCGGCCGCCGGTCGACCCGGTCGCTCGTGCAGGTCGACGTGCCAGTCGACCTGCACCCGCCGGCCCACGTGCCCGCACGGCCGGACCAGGTCGAAGCGGGTGAGGACGGCGCCGGCGTCGGCCCAGAGCAGCGCCAGGTGCCCCGGAGCGGCCCGCGGCGCGTCCGGGCCGACGGCGAGCTGCAGCTGGCGGCTCGGGTCCTGGCGGTAGAAGGCGCGCAGGCCGTCGGTGGCCGCGGCGGGCAGCTCGCCGTCGTCCGAGCGCCAGACCCGCAGCACGTCGCTGGGGGTGCGCAGGATCAGCCCGCTCATCGGCAGGCCCAGGTTGTCGGTGCCGGCGTCGAGGAACTTTAGCTGGCGGGCCTGCAGCGGGTCGGACAGCTCGTCGGGGCCGGCACCCCACGGCCGCAGCCGCTCCATCGCCTCGCGGCGGACCAGCTGGTGGTCCAGGTGCCGGTCGGCGGTGGGGTTCCAGCCGTGCCGCTCGTGGATGGCCGCGCTGACCGCGACGCCGGCCGACAGCGCCTCGTGGACGGCGAGCAGCAGCGGCCGCAGCCGGCGGGTGACGGCAGCGGGGGAGTGGTCCACGGCAGGAGTGTGCAGGTCGGCGCCGACGGTCATGGGACGAGAGCCGGTCCAGCGGGGTCTGCCAACTCGGTGGACCCCGCTGGAGTGGCGGTCGTCAGGGGGCCAGTGTCGGGTCGCAGTCGCGCAGCAGCTGGGTGCAGCGCTCGTGCTCGTCGGTCTCCCCGATCGCCTCCGCGGCGCGCGCCAGCACGGTCACGCAGCGCAGGAAGCCGCGGTTGGGCGCGTGCGACCACGGCACCGGGCCGTGGCCCTTCCAGCCGTTGCGGCGCAGCGCGTCCAGGCCCCGGTGGTAGCCGGTGCGGGCGTAGGCGTAGGCCTCGATGACGTCGGTGAGCACCCGCTCGGGGCGGTCGATCGCCGCCTCGGCCAGCGCCGCCCACGCCGCGCTCACCGTCGGGTGGTGCGCGGCCACCTCGGCCGGCGGGTCGCCCGCGGCGAGCTCGGCGTCGGCCTCGGGGTTGCCGGGCAGCAGGGTGGCCGGCGGCTCGCCGAGGAGGTTGTGGTGCGGGTGACCCATCAGGCGCCCTGCGACTGGCCGGCCGACAGCAGGTCCTCGCACGCCTCGACGACACGCGCGGCCATGTTGGTCTCGGCGAGCTTCATGTACGTGCGCGGGTCGTAGGCCTTCTTGTTGCCGACCTCGCCGTCGACCTTCAGCACGCCGTCGTAGTTGGTGAACATGTGCCCGACGACCGGCCGGGTGAAGGCGTACTGCGTGTCGGTGTCGACGTTCATCTTCACCACGCCGTAGGAGAGGGCCTCGCGGATCTCCTCCTGCGCCGAGCCCGAGCCGCCGTGGAAGACCAGGTTGAACGGCTTGGCGCCGTCCCCGAGGCCGAACTCCCCGGAGACGACGTCCTGGCCCTCCTTGAGGATCTCCGGGCGCAGCTTGACGTTGCCGGGCTTGTAGACGCCGTGCACGTTGCCGAAGGTCGCGGCGAGCAGGTAGACGCCCTTCTCCCCGAGTCCGAGGGTCTTCGCGGTGGCCACGAAGTCGCCGGGGGCGGTGTAGAGCTTGTCGTTGATGTCGTGCGAGACGCCGTCCTCCTCGCCGCCGACGACGCCGATCTCCACCTCGAGCACGATCTTCGCGGCGGCGCACTTCTCGATGAGCTCCGCGGCGATCTGCAGGTTCTCGTCCAGGTCGATGGCCGAGCCGTCCCACATGTGCGACTGGAACAGCGGCGCCTGGCCGGCGTCCACCCGGTCCTTCGACAGGGCGATGAGCGGGCGCACGTAGGCGTCGAGCTTGTCCTTGGGGCAGTGGTCGGTGTGCAGCGCGACGTTGACCGGGTACTTCTCGGCGACGACGTGGGCGAACTCGGCCAGCGCGACGGCGCCGGTGACCATGTCCTTGACCCGGGTGCCCGAGCCGAACTCGGCGCCGCCGGTGGAGAACTGGATGATGCCGTCGCTGCCGGCGTCGGCGAAGCCGCGCAGCGCGGCGTTGACCGTCTCCGACGAGGTGCAGTTGATCGCCGGGTAGGCGAAGCCGCCATCCTTGGCCCGGCTGATCATGTCGGCGTAGACCTCGGGGGTCGCGATGGGCATGCGTGCACTCCTTGCGTCGGGGGCGGCGCTGGTCCGACGGCCAGTATCGCGCCCGGCTCCCCCGCCGCGACACCCGCTACCGGGCGGCCTCCGGTCCGACCCGCAGTCCGAGAGCGGTCAGGAGCACCACGGCCTGCCCGCCGTCGACCTGGGCGCCGGCCAGCTTGACCGCGCGCGGGTCCAGCGCGGTCAGGTCGCTGCCACGCAGGTCGGCGCCGGAGAGGTCGGCCCCGGACAGCTGCGCGCCAGAGAGGTCCAGGTCCCTCAGCGTGGCGCCGGCCGCGCGGACCTCCGTGAGGTCGGCCTCCCGCATCCGCGCGCCGGTGAGCGACCCGCGGGACAGGTCCGCGCGCCGCAGGCCGACGAAGGACCAGTCGCCGCCCTCGACGGTCACCAGGTCGAAGGTGCAGCGGTCGAAGGTGCTGCCCACCAGC
The DNA here is from genome assembly GCF_054050015.1 of Geodermatophilus sp. SYSU D01176. Taxonomy (NCBI): domain Bacteria; kingdom Bacillati; phylum Actinomycetota; class Actinomycetes; order Geodermatophilales; family Geodermatophilaceae; genus Geodermatophilus; species Geodermatophilus sp. SYSU D01176. The sequence goes on from NZ_JBJGYN010000040.1 coordinate 19,825, forward strand.
TTGCAGTCGGTGAACACGGCCTGGGCGAACGAGCAACCGGTGAAGGTGCAGTTCAGGAACGCCGCGTCGGCGTGCCGGCTGAGGGTGAACCGGCAGTCGCGGAAGAAGCAGTCGGTGAAGACGGCGCCGTCGTCCGTGGTCTCGGACAGGTCGACCCGGCTGAAGGTGACCCCGGTGTGCTCCTGGCCGGAGAGGTCGTCGCCGTACCAGTCCTCGTCCCGGACGTCGGCTGCGCCCCCACCCGCAGTGCTCATCCCCGCTCCGCCCGGCCGGCCACCCGCGCGGCGACGAGCACGGGGTCGTGGACCGGGGAGAACGGCGGGGCGTAGGAGAGGTCCGAGCCGGCGAACTCCTCGGCGGTCAGCCCGGCCCAGACGGCCGTGGCCAGGACGTCGATCCGCTTGCCGGAGCCGGGCCCGCCGACGACCTGGCCGCCGAGCAGCTGCCCCGAGCCGCGGTCGCTGACCAGCTTCACCGCGATCGGCTCGGCGCCCGGGAAGTAACCGGCCCGCGTCGTCCCCTCGATGGTCTCGGTCCGGACGTCGTACCCGGCGGCCTCGGCCTGCCCGCTGCACAGCCCGGTGCGCCCGATCTCCAGGTCGCCCACCTTGGTCACCGCGGTGCCGAGGACGCCGGCGAAGCGGGCCGCCCGGCCGCCGATCACCGAGCCGGCCACGCGGCCCTGCTTGTTGGCGTGCGTGCCCAGCGCGACGTGCACCGCCTCGCCGGTCAGCCGGTGGAAGGTCTGGCTGCAGTCGCCTGCCGCGTAGACGTGGTCGTGCGAGCGGCTGCGCTGGGTGCGGTCGACCTCGACGGCCCCGGTCTCGCCGATGCGCAGGCCGGCGGCGCGGGCCAGCTCCACCTCCGGGCCCATGCCCAGCCCGAGGACGACGAGGTCGCAGGGGTAGCTGCCGGCGTCGGTGGTGACCGCCCGGACCGCGCCGTCGGGACCGGTCTCGACCGCGCGCACCGGCTGGTCGGTCTGCACGGCGATGCCCATGTCGCCGATCGCCTTGCAGGTGCGCTCGCCCATGTCGGGATCGAGCAGCGACATCGGCAGCGCGTCGGCGAGCACGATGGTGACCTCGAGGCCGCGGGCCTGCAGCGCCTCGGCCATCTCCAGGCCGATGTAGCCGCCGCCGAGGACCACGGCCCGGCGGGCGCCGGCAGCGATCGCGGCGCGGATGTCGGCGCCGTCGGCCAGCCGGTGCACCCCGTGCACGCCCGGCGCGTCCAGGCCCGGGACGTCCGGGCGCAGCGGCCGCCCACCGGTGGCGACCACGAGCCGGTCGAAGCCGAGCGTCCGGCCGGCGCTCGTGCGCACCGTGCCGGCGTCCAGGTCGAGCTCCTCGGCCCGGGTGCCGGTGCGGACCTCGATGTCCTGGGCGGCGAACTCCTGCGGCGTGCGGGCGATCAGCCGGTCCCGGCCCTCGACCAGGTCGCCCACCCAGTACGGGATGCCGCAGGCGGAGAAGGAGACGTCCGGGCCCTGCTCCAGGACGGTGATCGCGAGGTCCTCCGCCGGCCGCAGCCGCCGGGCCGCGGTGGCCGCGGACATGCCGGCGGCGTCCCCTCCGACGACGAGCAGCCGCTCTGCGCTCATGACGCCAGAGTGTCACGCCTCCGCAGCACCGTGCCGTGGTTGAGCAGGCCCGACGGGTCGAGCGCGTCCTTGATCGAACGGTGCACGTCCCGCGAGGCGATCTGCCGGGCCGCGACGACCCCGGCGGTGCTGCGCGGCAGGACCACGGCGGCCGGCGTCCCCGCCCCCCAGGCGAGAGCACGTGATCTCGACGGACAGGGGAGGGGTCCTCCCCTCACTCGAGCCCGAGGTCGGCGAGGGTGAACGCGGCGCGGTACTCCAGGCCCGCCGCCTCCACCGCCGCCCGCCCGCCGCGGTCCACGATGACGGCCACGGCCACCGGCTCGGCGCCGGCCTCGCGCAGCGCCTCGACGGCGGTCAGCGGGCTGGAGCCGGTCGTGGAGACGTCCTCGACCACGAGCACGGCGCGACCGGCGACGTCGGGCCCCTCGATCCGGCGCTGCAGGCCGTGCGCCTTGCCGGTCTTGCGGACGACGCAGGCGTCGAGGAAGCCCTCGCCGGCGGCCGCGGCGTGCAGCATCGCCGTCGCCACGGGGTCCGCGCCCAGGGTGAGCCCGCCGACGACGTCGTAGCGCAGGTCGCCGGTGAGCTGGCGCATCACCCGGCCCACCAGCGGGGCGCCCTCGTGGTGCAGCGTGAGCCGGCGCATGTCGATGTACCAGTCCGCCTCCTGCCCCGAGGACAGCGTCACGCGCCCGTGGACGACGGCGAGGTCGACGACCAGCTCGAGCAGCCGGTCACGGTCGGGCAGGGCGGCCCCCTCCCCGGGGGGCTGGGGAGGGAGGGGGTCCTTGTCCATGCCCCCGACCCTACTGACGGCGGCGCGGGCGCCCCGTCAGCCGGCGGGTGGGGTGAGCACCTGGTCCAGGACGTAGACGGTGGCGTTGAGCGTCGGCAGGTTGCCACACACCACCGTCGCGTCGGCGGCCCCGAGCAGGGTCTGGTCGGCACTGATCGTGAAGACCTCGCCCGCCCCGTCGATGGTGACCTGGCCGCCGCCGAGGGTCGTGTGCGTGCCGGCCAGCTCACCGGGCGCCAGGCGGCCGGAGATGACGTGGTGGGTGACCAGCGCGGTCAGCCGCGGGGTGTCGGCCAGCAGCGGGTCCAGCGTGCTGGCCGGGACGGCGGCGAAGGCCTCGTCGACCGGGGCCAGCACGGTGAGGTCCGGGGTGGCGTCGAGCGATCCGGCCAGAGCTGCGCCGTGCACGGTCACCATCGTGTTGGCCAGCCCCGGGACGGCGGACATCGCGGTGGCCGCGGGGGCGGCGGCGAGCGCGGCCGGACTGCCGGGGCCCTCGGGCGGGAGGTCGGCGCAGCCGGGGCCGAAGGGGCCGGTCGGCGCGGGCGGGGCGGTCTCGGCGGCGGACGTCGTCGCGGGGGCGCTGCTCGCCGCGGCGACGTCGTCCGCCGGCTCGTCGGAGCCGCAGCCGGTCAGCGGCAGCGCCAGCACGGTGGCGGCGGCGAGCAGGGCGCGGCGGGTCGGGGTGCGCGTCACGGGACGGGGGCTCCTTGGTCGGGGGCGCCGCCATCATCCCCGGCGCGAGGCGCCACACCGCGTAACGGCACGGCAGCAGCCCGGCACGCGCCCGCGGGCCGCCGTCCGCTCGGACGACGGCCCGCGGGCGCTGGGGCGGCTGCGCTCAGGCCTGGGCCGGGGCGAGCACCTGGTCGACGATGTAGACGGTGGCGTTGGCCGTCTGCACGTTGCCGCAGATGACCGAGGCCGGGGTGCCGGTCACGGTCTGCGCGACGGTGAAGTCCTCGCCGGAGCCCTCGATGGTGACCTCGTCGCCGCCCAGGGTCGTGTGCGTGCCGGCCAGCTCCCCAGGGGCCAGGCGGCCCTCGATGACGTGGTGGCTCAGGATCGCGGTCAGCTGGGCGTTGTCGGCCAGCACCGCCTGCAGCGCGTCGGCCGGGATCGCCTCGAACGCCGGGTTCGCCGGGGCGATGACGGTGATGTCCTGGGCGCTGTTGAGGGTGTCCACCAGGTTGGCCTGCATGACGGCCTGGACCAGCGTCGACAGCACCGGGTTGTTGCTGGCGGCGGTGGCGACCGGGTCGTCGGTCATGCCGGTGAAGGAGCCCTCGCCGTCGGCCGGGACGGCGGCGCAGCCCTCGCCGAACGGCTCCTCCGAGGACGTGCCGCTGTCGCTGGACGGGGCCGCCGAGCTGCTGTCCGGGGCGTCCTCGGCGGGACTGCTGGCCGCGCTGCTCGCGCTGTCCGCGGCGTCGGCCGCGGTGTCCTCGGCGCCACAGGCGGTCACGCTCAGGGCGAGGACCGAGACACCGGTCAGCAGGGCGGTGCGGGTGAGGGTGCGCGTCACGTGGATCTCCTTGGTCGTCGTGCGGGGGTCCTGCCCGCGGCCCGGGGGACCGGGTCGGGGCGTGCGCCTGCGGCCGGCGGCCGAGACGTGTCCTGGGGGTGGGTCAGGTGACGTTGACCCGGATGGAGTGCAGTCCGCTCGACCCGTCGGGGAACGGTGCGGCTCGCTGCTCGGTCTGCACCTCGCCGTCGGCGCTGGTCGCCCGGACGGTCAGCTGGTAGGAGCCGGGCGCGAAGTCGTGGGGCAGCACCCACTGCCGCCACAGGTCGGCGTCCACCTGCGGGGAGAGCTGCGCGGACAGCCACTCGCCCTCGTCGACCCGGACCTCGACGGCGGAGATGCCGCGGGTCTGCGCCCACGCGACGCCCGCGATCGGACGGCGGCCTGCCGGGAAGCGGCGCAGCGGCGCGGGGGTGTCGATGCGCGAGGCGATCTTGATCGGCGCCCGGGCGGCCCAGTCGCGCTCGGTCCAGTAGGCGTCGAAGGCGTCGTAGGTGGACGCCTCGATGCCGACCATCCACTTGCAGGCCGACACGTAGCCGTAGAGCCCGGGGATGACCATCCGGACGGGGAAGCCGTGCTCGACCGGGAGCGGCTCGCCGTTCATCCCGAAGGCGATCATGGCGTCCTCGACCTCGAGCGCCGACCGGGTCGGGGCGCCGATCGTCATGCCGTCCGAGGAGCGGCAGACCAGCTGGTCGGAGCCGGCCTGGATGCCGTTCTCGCGGAGGAACGCCCCCAGCGGGATCCCCAGCCAGCGCGCCGTCCCGGCCAGCCGGCCGCCCACCTCGTTGGAGACGCAGGTCAGGGTGATGTCGCGCTCGGTGACGTCGTCGCGGCCGAGCAGCTCGTCGAGCGTGTACGTGCGCGGGGAGTCGAACATCCCGGTCAGGCTCAGCTCGTAGTCCGCCGGGCTGATCTGCGGCACGGTGAGCGCGGTGTCCACGCGGTAGAACTCGCGGTTCGGCGTGAACAGCGGCGTCAGGCCCTCGACCTGCCGGGCGAGGTCGGCGCCGGCCGGCAGGGCGGGCGCCGGGGAGGCCGGGGCCGGGAGGGCGAGGTCGGCCCGCGCCCCGCCCACGTCGAAGCGGCGCAGCAGCAGCCGGCCGGCACCACCGGTGACGACGGCGGCCCCCACGGCAGCACCGCTGGTGAGGAAGAAGCGGCGGCGGTCGAGCCCGGCGCCCTTGCGGTCACCGGCACCGAGCGACGTCCGGAGGCGCTCGGCCAGCGGGACGTCGTCGTCGGCAGGCGTGTCCGGGGTGCCGGTGAGCGGCCGGGTGAGCGGGGCCAGCAGCGCGAGGAGCGCGCCGGTCCCCGCGAGCGCGCCGACCAGGGCGGGCAGCGCGTCGAGCGGGCCACCGGCCGGGCCGGTCACGGCCGCCGCGGCGCCGACGACGCCGAACTGCGCGGTGCCGGCCACGCCGACCGCCCGGCGGCGCAGTGCCAGGACGCCGAGGACCGCGGCGTACACCGCGATGACGACCAGCGTGCCGACGACGAGGGCGATCTTGTCGTTCTCGCCGAACGTCGCGATCGCGAAGGCCTTGACCGGCTCGGGGACGAGGGTGATGACCGTGTCGCCCACGGCGACGACCGGCGAGGCCTGCGGGCCGATCAGGCCGGCGACGAGCTCGCCGACGCCCAACGCGACGCCGGCCGACAGCACCCCGGCCCCGGCGGCCAGCCGACGGCGCCCGGACCGGGGCGGCACGGCCGGCCCGGTCGCCGGGGCCTGCTCGGTGGTGGTCACGACTGGTCTTCGGGACCAGCCGTGCTACGGGTTCACTCCTCCGGTCACAGTTCCGTAACGAGCAGTCAGCGCAGTCCGGCCTGCCGGCGGGCGGTCATCGCCCGGTACCACTCGCTCGACGGGCGGCGGGCCAGCAGCACGATGCCGACGATCAGCAGCAGCGTCTGGAACACCGACAAGGCGCTGAGGAAGCCGGTGCTCGGCTGCCCCAGGGCGAGCAGCCCGCTGACGACGGCGAGCCCGCCCAGGACGAACAGCACGATGCGGGCCCAGTTGTGACCCTTCCAGGCGAAGAAGATGAACAGCGCCTGCAGGGCCACGAAGAACAGCCCGACGAGGGCGCTGGCGACCACGACCGTCTGCACCGACTCCTCCGAGAGTTCCACGCCGGAGCCGGCGAGCTGCTCGTCGAGGATGCTGTCGAGGCTGCCGAAGGTCACCACCGAGGCGACCAGGCCGAGGAGCAGGTTGGCCACGAAGGCGCCGGTGCCGAAGCGGACGGTGTCCGGCCGGGGCGGGGCCTCCGGCGAGAACTGGTGTCCGGGCGCCGACGGAGCGGCGGCGTAGCCGTAGGGCTGCTGGCCCGGCCAGCCCTGCTGGGGGTCCTGCCACCCGCCCTGCTGCGGGCTCTGCCACCCGCCCTGCTGCGGGTTCTGCCACCCGCCCTGCTGCGGGCTCTGCCAGCTGCCCTGCGGGGGCGGCGGGTTCTGCCACCCCTGCTGGGGTGGTGTCTGCCAGCCCGGCTGGCCCTGCGGCGGCTGCCCCTCCTGGGGCTCCTGGCCGCCCTGCCCTGACGTCATCACGCACTCCCTGGTCGCGGTCGGTGTCCGGCGCGATGATCACCCACCCTTCCGGGCCCGGCCAGTGCCGGCCGGCCATCGAGACCGGATCGGTGCGTTCGACGCGTCGACGGCGCGGCGAGATGCGGCCGGCGGCCGCATCCGAGGTGGCCGTTGCCGCCGTCACGCGCATCCCGGCGCGGAACGCACGAGGGCCCGCCGTCCCGAGGTGGGACGGCGGGCCCTGCGGCCCCCTGCAGGGTCCCGCCGCCAGCCCCGTCCCGGGCCCCGCCCTGAGCCCGCGGAGGGTGGGCAGGACGGGGTCCTTCGACGAGGCGCGTAGGGGAAGGGTGGTCCGCTCTCAGCCGCGGCGGACGGTCAGGCCCTCCTCGGCGAGGTCCTCCGGGGCGTCGACGACGACGTCGTCGCCGTCCCGGATCTCGCCGGCCAGCAGCGCCTTGGCCAGCTGGTCGCCAATCGCCGACTGCACCAGCCGGCGCAGCGGCCGGGCGCCGTAGACCGGGTCGAACCCGTTGAGCGCCAGCCACTCACGCGCGGCGTCGGTGACCTGCAGCGTCAGCCGGCGCGCGGCCAGCCGCCGGGCGAGCACACCGACCTGGATGTCGACGATCCCGGCCAGCTCCTCGCTGCCCAGCGCGTGGAACACCACGACGTCGTCCAGCCGGTTGAGGAACTCCGGCTTGAAGTGCGCCCGCACGACCTCCATCACCGCCTGGCGGCGACGCTCCTCCGGGATCGACTGGTCGGCGATCAGGTGGGAGCCGAGGTTCGAGGTCAGGATCAGGATGGTGTTCCGGAAGTCCACCGTCCGGCCCTGGCCGTCGGTCAGCCGGCCGTCGTCCAGCACCTGCAGCAGGACGTCGAACACGTCCTGGTGGGCCTTCTCCACCTCGTCGAACAGCACGACGGTGTAGGGCCGCCGCCGCACCGCCTCGGTGAGCTGGCCGCCGGACTCGTAGCCGACGTAGCCGGGCGGTGCCCCGACCAGCCGGGCCACCGAGTGCTTCTCGGAGTACTCGCTCATGTCGATGCGGACCATCGCCCGCTCGTCGTCGAACAGGAACTCCGCCAGCGCCTTGGCCAGCTCGGTCTTGCCGACGCCGGTCGGGCCCAGAAACAGGAAGGACCCGGTCGGCCGGTTCGGGTCGGCCACGCCGGAGCGCGCCCGCCGGACCGCGTCGGAGACGGCACGGACGGCGTCGGGCTGGCCGACGACGCGCCGGCCGAGCTCGTCCTCCATCCGCAGCAGCTTCTGGGTCTCGCCCTCCAGCAACCGCCCGGCGGGGATGCCGGTCCAGGCCTGGACGACCTCGGCGATGTCGTCGGGGCCGACCTCCTCCTTGAGCATGGAGTCGCCGGTCTCGACCGAGGCCTCCGCGTCGGCGAGCGCCTTCTCCAGCTGCGGGATCCGGCCGTAGCGGAGCTCGGCCACGCGGGCCAGCTCGCCGTCGCGCTCGAAGCGCTCGGCCTCCTGGCGGGCCCGCTCCAGCTCCTCCTTGATCTGCTGGATGCGCACGATCGCGCTCTTGTCCTGCTGCCAGCGGGCGGTCAGCTCGTCGAGCTGCTGGCGCTTGTCGGCCAGGTCCGCGCGCAGCGCAGCCAGCCGCTCGACCGAGGAGGGGTCGTCCTCCTTGGACAGCGCCATCTCCTCGATCTCCAGCCGGCGGACGGCGCGCTCGACCTCGTCGACCTCGACCGGCCGGCTGTCGATCTCCATCCGCAGCCGGCTCGCGGCCTCGTCGACGAGGTCGATCGCCTTGTCCGGCAGGAACCGGGCGGTGACGTAGCGGTCCGAGAGCGTCGCGGCGGCCACGATCGCGGCGTCGGTGATCCGGACGCCGTGGTGGACCTCGTAGCGCTCCTTGAGGCCGCGCAGGATGCCGATCGTGTCCTCGACCGAGGGCTCACCGACGAAGACCTGCTGGAAGCGGCGCTCCAGCGCCGGGTCCTTCTCGATGTGCTCCCGGTACTCGTCGAGGGTGGTGGCCCCGACCATCCGCAGCTCGCCACGGGCCAGCATCGGCTTGATCATGTTGCCGGCGTCCATGGCCGAGTCGCCGGTGGCCCCGGCGCCGACGATGGTGTGCAGCTCGTCGATGAAGGTGACGATCTCGCCCTCGGACTCGGCGATCTCCTGCAGGACGGCCTTGAGCCGCTCCTCGAACTCGCCGCGGTACTTGGCGCCGGCGACCATGCTGGCCAGGTCGAGCGCCATCAGCCGCTTGCCCTTGAGGCTCTCGGGGACGTCGCCGGCCACGATGCGCTGGGCCAGGCCCTCGACGATCGCGGTCTTGCCGACGCCCGGCTCGCCGATGAGCACCGGGTTGTTCTTGGTGCGCCGGGAGAGCACCTGCACGACGCGGCGGATCTCGGTGTCGCGGCCGACGACCGGGTCGATCTTCCCCTCGCGGGCGCGCTCGGTCAGGTCGACGGCGTACTTCTGCAGCGCCTGGAAGGTGTTCTCGGGGTCGGCGGTGGTCACCTTGCGGTTGCCCCGCACGGTCCGGAAGGCCGCCAGCAGCGCGTCGCGGGTCGCGCCGGCGCTGGTGAGCACCGCCGCCGCCTCGCCGTCGGCGCTCGCGAGGCCGACCAGCAGGTGCTCGGTGGACACGAACTCGTCGCCCAGCGCGCTGGCCTGCTCCCCGGCGGCGTTGAGCACGCGCAGCAGCTCGCGCGACGGCGAGGGAGCCGGCACGGTCGCGCCGCTCACGCTCGGCATCCGCCGCAGCGCGGCCTCGGTCTTGGCCCGCACGTCGGCGACGTCGGCGCCCACGGCCTTCAGCAGCGGACCGGCGATGCCGTCGGTCTGCTCGAGCAGCGCGGCGAGCAGGTGCAGGGGCTCGAGCGCGGCCTGGCCGCGGTCGACCGCCAGCCGCTGCGCGGCGGTGATCGCCTCCTGCGAACGGGTGGTCAGCTTGCTCTGCATGGTCTGTGGGGACGGTCCTCTCAGGAGGGGCCGGGCGCGCCGGCCGGGTGCTGTCGGAGGGTCCAACGAGCGCGGGGTTGAGTCTGTTCCACTCAACCTCACCGCCGCTGCCGCGCACGCAGCGTGACCGGGACACCAGTGTGGGCCACATCAAGGGCAACCCCCGGTACCACCCGGGACCAGGGCCCTAGAATCCGAAGGATGACGCGTCTTCCGGCTCCGAGCGCGGTCCTCGAGGACCAGCTGTGCTTCGCGCTCTACGCCGCCTCCCGGGCGATGACTGCGCGCTATCGCCCGCTGCTCGACGCCATCGGCCTCACCTATCCGCAGTACCTGGTGATGATGCTGCTGTGGGAGGAGGACAACCAGACCGTCGGCCAGCTGGGTGCCCGCCTCTCGCTGGACAGCGGCACGCTGTCCCCGCTGCTCAAGCGGCTCACCACCGCCGGCCTGGTCACCCGCCACCGCCGGGTGGAGGACGAGCGCTCGGTCTCCATCGCGCTGACCGACGCCGGCAGGGCGCTCCGGGACAAGGCCGATTCGATCTCCGAGGAGATCATCTGCGCCCTCGACCTCGACCGCGCGGAGTTCGCCGACCTCAAGGCCAAGCTGAACCTGGTCACCGAGCGGGTCACGAGCAACTGACCCGGATCGGGTTGTCCACGACGGACCGGGGTAGCGCATCCGCCACACACCCGTCCCGAGGAGGAGGACCCATGCCCACCCGTACCGCCCGCACCGCCTGGAACGGCACCCTGCAGGAGGGCTCCGGCCAGGTCGAGCTGTCCAGCTCGAAGGTCGGCACCTACGAGGTGTCGTTCCCCAAGCGCGCGGCCGAGGAGGCCGACGGCACCACGAGCCCCGAGGAGCTCATCGCGGCGGCGCACTCGTCGTGCTTCGCGATGGCCCTGTCCAGCGAGATCGGCAAGGCCGGCGGCACCCCGCAGGCGCTCGAGGTCTCCGCCGACGTCACGCTGGGCCAGAAGGACGGCGGCCCGCACATCACGAAGATCAAGATCACCGTCCGCGGTGAGGTCGATGGCCTCGACGCCGCCGGGTTCGAGCAGGCCGCCCAGGCAGCCAAGGCCGGTTGCCCGGTCAGCAAGGCCCTGGCCGGCGTCGACGAGATCAGCCTGGACGCCGCTCTGGAATAGGAGGAGGACCCCGTCCTCCTCACCCCTCGCAAGCTCGCGGCGAGCCTCTGGACGGGGCCGCGGTGATGCCAGGAGGGCCGTTCCCGTCGGTCACCGGGACGGCGGCACGAGCACCGACCAACCGTGCCGCCGCACCCGCCAGGTCCGCGCAGGGACGTCCTCCTCGACCTCGCCGTCCGCGTCGAGGTCCACCGGACCACCCGTGACCGACACCGTGCGACCCCGCAGCACCAGGACGTCGGGCCGGTCGACGTGTTCCCCGGACGTCAGCGCGGCCGCGAAGGCTGCGCGGGCGACCGGGCCGGTGGCGATCGAGACCACCACGTCGGCCAGCCCGTCGTCCGGCTCGGCCTGCGGGGCCAGCGGCGTGCCACCGCCGATCGACCGGCCCGTGCAGACGCCGAGCATCAGCACCTCGCAGCTGCCGTCGGCCGCCCAGCCCTCCGACGGGTGCGCCGCCACCCGGCCGTCGACCTCGACCCGCAGCGGCCAGCCCGGGCTGTTCACCCCGGCCAGCGCAGCGCCCACCGGGTAGGCGGCCACACCGAACCGCTCCTTGAGCCGGTCGGCCTGCGCCCCGGCCCGCGCCCCGACCCCCGCGTGCACCGCGTTGACCACCAGGCCCCCGGCGTCGTCGTCGAGCAGGTCCAGGGGCCGTGGCCGCCCGGCGAGGACGACCGCTGCCCCCTCCTCCGGGTCCAGCGGCAGGCCGAGGGTGCGGGCGAGGTCGTTGCCGGTGCCGCGGGCGACGATGCCGACCGGCTCGGCCGGGTCCAGCGCGCCCGCCCGGTCCAGCGCCCGGACGACGGCGTGCACCGAGCCGTCGCCGCCCAGCGCCACCAGCCGGCGCCCGTCCCGGCCGGCGACCGCCGCGTCCAGCTCCGCCGCCGACCCGGTCGCGACCACCTCGACGTCGGCGCCGGCGCGCAGCACCCGGACCGCGGCCTCGACCTCGCCGTCCCCGGCCGAACCGGCCGCACGGTTGACCACCAGCAGCAGCCGGGCCGTCGCCATCACCGCCGCACCGTAGCGACCCTCAGGCCGGGAAGGCCTCGCTCCGCTGCCGTTCGTCGCCGCTCTCGGTCCGCAGTTCCACCTCACGGATGAAGGCGATGGCCGCGACCGCCACCACCGCGACCACGGCAGAGACGGCGAAGATCCGCCCGGTCGCGTCGCCGTAGGCCGCCGCGACCAGCGCCTGGACCCGCCGGCGGCGCGTCGGCCAGGTCGGCCAGACCCGCCCCGGCGGAGCCCGGCGCGACACCCGGCACCCCGGCCAGGCCCCGCGCGGTCAGCTCCCCGACCCGGGCGTCGAGCACCGCGCCGAGGACCGCGACGCCGATCGTGCCCCCCAGGCTGCGGAAGGCGACCGCCGAGCTGGCCGCACCCAGGTCGCGCGCGGCGACGGTGTTCTGCACGGCGAGCACCAGGTTCTGCATCGTCATGCCCATGCCGACGCCCAGGACGAACAGGAAGGCGCCCAGCAGCACCATGTCGGTCTCGTGGTCCACGTTGCCGAGCAGCGCGAAGCCGAGGACGACGAGCAGCGAACCCGCGGTCAGGTGGCCCTTCCAGCGCCCCGAGCGGGTGATGAGGATGCCGGACACCGTCGAGGAGAGCAGCAGCCCGCCGACCATGGGGAGGGTCAGCAGGCCGGCCGCGGTCGGCGAGTAGCCGCGGGAGATCTGCAGGTACTGGCCGAGGAAGACCGACGACCCGAACATCGCCACCCCGATCGCGATACCGGCCAGGGTCGACAGCGTCGTCCGGTCCCGGACCAGCCGCAGCGGGAGGACCGGCTCGGCGGCCCGCAGCTCTGCTCCCCGCCCTGTCCCAGGGGCACCAGCAGCGCCCAGCAGGACGCGGACAGGTCGCCGTGGAGGGACCCGGCGGCGCGGACGTCCGGGCGGCGGCCGCTGTGGAGGACGCGGGCCAGGCCGGAGGCGAGCCGGTCCAGCGTCTGGGAGGTGATGGGCACGGCGGCGTCCTCGACGGGAGTTGCTTGCGCACTGCAACCACAAGTGCACTTGGTTGCACAGGGCAACTCATCGTCGCTGTCGGCTGCGCCACGTCAGCCGGCGAAGCGGTCGGCGTCCCTCCCGAGCTCGGTGGCCAGCGCCGCGGCCGCCGACTGCAGCAGCGGCACGACGCGGGGCACCGCGTCCAGCCCCAGCCGCCCGGCCGGTCCGGACACCGAGATCGCCCCGGCCGCGACGCCGCCGGGCACGGGGACCGCCACGCACCGCACGCCGGCCTCCTGCTCGCCGTCGTCGAGGGCGTACCCCTGCTCGGCGACTGCCGGCAGCTGGGCGATCAGCTCGTCCGGGTCGGTCACGGTGCGGTCGGTCCGGACCGGCATACCGCCCTGGACCAGCAGCCGGCGCGCCACCTCCGGCGGCATCTGGGCGAGCAGCACCTTGCCCACGCCGGTGCAGTGCAGGTGCACCCGCCGGCCGACCTCGGTGAACATCCGCATGGAGTGCCGGGAGGGCACCTGGGCGGCGTAGACGACCCGGTCGCCGTCGAGCATCGCCATGTTGGCGGTCTCGCCGATGGTGTCCACGAGCCGGGAGAGGTGCGGCTGGGCCCACGTGGCCAGCACCCGCGACGAGCACTCCCCCAGGTGGATCAGCCGCGGTCCCAGCACGTACCGCCGGGAGGGCAGCTGGCGCACGTAGCCGCTGGCCACCAGCGTCCGCACCAGCCGGTGGATCGTGGAGACGGCCAGGCCGCTGTCGGCGGCCAGCTGGCTGATGGCCACCTCGCCACCCGCGTCGGCCATGAGCTCGAGCAGGGAGAAGGCGCGGTCCAGTGACTGGACGCCCTCCGCCGACCTCCCGACGGCCATCCCGACCCCTCCGTTCCGCACGATGAGGTTCCGAACGGCGGGCCCTCGGGTTGACCGCCGGTGACCGGCCCCACTACTTTTCCAGTACCCAGACACCCCGTTCCACGATGCGGAACGACTCTACTCCGACCCACCGCTCTGCGGAACCGATCGGCGACCCAGCACGGCGACTCCAGGGAGATGCATGAGCACCACCGCCGGCGTGGACGGTCTCGAGATCACCGGTCCGATCGAGGACCGGTTCGACGAGGTCCTCACCCCCCGGGCGCTCGAGCTCGTCGCCCTGTTGCACCGCGAACTCAACGGCCGCCGGCTCGAGCGACTCGCCGCCCGGGCGGAGCGGGTCCGCGCGCTGGCCGACGGGGCCGGCCTGGGCTTCCTGGAGGAGACCCGCTCCATCCGCGAGGACGACTCCTGGCAGGTGGCGCCGCCCGCGCCCGGCCTGGTCGACCGGCGGGTCGAGATGACCGGTCCCACCGACCGGAAGATGACGATCAACGCGCTCAACTCCGGCGCGAAGTGCTGGCTGGCCGACCAGGAGGACGCCAACTCCCCGCTGTGGACCAACGTGGTCAACGGCCCGCTGAACCTGATGGACTCGATCGACGGGAAGCTGGAGTTCACCAGCCCGGAGGGCAAGCAGTACCGGGTCCGGGACGACGTCGAGCTGCCCACGATCATCGTCCGCCCGCGCGGCTGGCACCTCCCCGAGAAGCACATCACCGTCGACGGGGAGCAGACCTCCGGCAGCCTGGTCGACTTCGCGCTGTACCTGACCAGCTGCGGCCAGAAGCAGATCGACCGCGGCCAGGGCCCGTACTTCTACCTGCCGAAGATGGAGAGCCACCTCGAGGCGCGGCTCTGGAACGACGCCTTCACCCTGGCCCAGGACCACCTGGGCATCCCGCGCGGCACCATCCGCGCGACCGTGCTGATCGAGACCTACCCCGCGGCGTTCGAGATGGAGGAGATCCTCTACGAGCTCCGCGAGCACTCCGCCGGCCTCAACGCGGGCCGCTGGGACTACATGTTCAGCGTGGTGAAGACCTTCCGGACCCGGGGCGAGGAGTTCCTCCTCCCCGACCGCAACTCGGTGACGATGACCGTGCCGTTCATGCGCGCCTACACCGAGCTGCTCGTGCGCACCTGTCACAAGCGCGGCGCGCACGCCATCGGCGGCATGGCCGCCTTCATCCCGTCGAAGGACCCGGCCGTCAACGAGCAGGCCTTCGCCAAGGTCCGGGCCGACAAGGAGCGGGAGGCCGACGACGGCTTCGACGGCTCCTGGGTGGCCCACCCCGGCATGGTGGAGCTCTGCAAGGAGGTCTTCACCGCCGTCCTCGGCGACCGCCCCAACCAGCTGGACAAGAAGCGCGAGGACGTGCAGGTCACCGCCGAGCAGCTGCTCGACGTCCGCTCGACCCCAGGCGACATCACCGAGGCGGGCCTGCGCAGCAACATCAGCGTCGGCATCCAGTACATCGAGGCGTGGCTGCGCGGCTCCGGCGCCGTGGGTATCAACAACCTCATGGAGGACGCCGCCACCGCCGAGATCTCCCGCAGCCAGGTCTGGCAGTGGCTGCACAACGGGGTCCGGCTGGCGGACGGCGAGACGGTCACCCGGGAGCTGGTCGAGCAGATCACCGACGAGGAGATGAAGGCGATCTCCGAGGCCCGCGGCGACTCCTTCGCCTCCGGCCGCTGGGACGACGCCCGCGCGCTGTTCCTGGAGATGGCAGTGTCCGACGAGTACAGCGACTTCCTCACCCTGCCGGCCTACGAGCGCATGCCGTGACTGCCCTACCGACCCATCGAGCGGATGGAGTGAGGACGCCATGACCGCCATCGCCGAACCGGCTGTCTCCGAGCGCACCGCCACGCTGGCCGAACGGCTGCGGGCCGCGGTCGGCACCGAGCGGGTGCTCACCGACCGCTCGCAGGTGCGCACCTACGAGTGCGACGGGCTGGCCAACTTCAAGGTCACCCCGGCGATCGTGGTGCTGGCCGAGAGCCGGCAGCACGTCGTCGACACGGTGCGGCTCTGCGCGCAGGCCGGCGTCCCGTTCGTGGCGCGCGGTTCGGGCACCGGGCTGTCCGGGGGCGCGCTGCCCAGCGCCGACGGCGTCCTGCTCGTGCTGTCCCGGCTGCGCCGGCTCTCCCCGGTGGACCCGGACAACCGCCAGGTCACCGTCGAGCCCGGGGTCATCAACCTGTGGGTCACCCGGGACGCGGCGCCCCACGACCTGGCCTACGCGCCCGACCCGTCGTCCCAGCTGGTCTGCTCGATCGGCGGCAACGTGGCCGAGAACGCCGGCGGCGCCCACTGCCTGAAGTACGGCTTCACGGTGAACCACGTCCTCGGCGCCGAGGTGGTGCTGCCCGACGGCGAGGTCGTGCACCTCGGCGGGCGGGCTCCCGAGCACCCCGGCTACGACCTGTTGGGGGCGTTCATCGGCAGCGAGGGCACCCTGGGCGTGGCCACCGAGCTGACCCTGCGGCTGATCCGGGTGCCGGAGGCCGTGCAGACGATGCTGGTGGGCTACCGCTCGGTCGAGGACGCCGCCGGCACGGTCAGCGACATCATCGCGGCCGGGATCCTGCCGGCCGCCGTCGAGATGATGGACGCGCTGGCCATCGAGGCCGCCGAGGCCGCGGTGAGCTGCGGCTACCCGGAGGGCGCGGTGGCGGTGCTGGTCATCGAACTCGACGGCCCGCAGGTCGAGGTCGAGGCCCAGTTCAAGCAGGTCGAGGAGATCGCCCGGGCCCGCAACGCCTTCGAGATCCGCATCGCGGCGGACGACGCGGAGCGGGCGCTCATGTGGAAGGGCCGCAAGTCGGCCTTCGCGGCGGTCGGCCGGATCAGCCCCAGCTACTTCGTGCAGGACGGCGTCATCCCCCGCACGAAGCTGCCCGAGGTGCTCGCCGAGATGAAGCGCATGGCCGACGAGAAGGGGCTCCGCGTCGCCAACGTCTTCCACGCGGGCGACGGCAACCTGCACCCGCTGGTGCTCTTCGACGACGCGGTCGAGGGCCAGGCGCACGAGGCCGAGGAGCTGGCCGGCGACATCCTCGAGCTCTGCGTCACCTCCGGTGGCTCGATCACCGGCGAGCACGGGGTGGGCAGCGAGAAGCGCATGAAGATGGCCAAGCAGTTCACGCCCGAGGACCTCGACACCATGCAGCTGCTGCGGTGCGCCTTCGACCCCGACGGCATCGCCAACCCGGGCAAGGTCTTCCCGACCCCGCGGTTGTGCGGCGAGCGGCCCGGCGTCCGGAAGGGCGAGCACCCGGTGCAGGCCGCCGGCCTGGGCGAGGTCTTCTGATGACCGCTGCCACCGACACCCGCCGGGCAGGGGGACCCGACGACGCGGTCAGCGGCGTCGTCCCCCGCGAGGTGGTCCGGCCGGCCACGGTCGACCAGGTCGCCGAGGTGCTGCGGGCCGCGGCGGCCGACGGGCTCACCGTCGTGCCGGTCGGCGGGCGCAGCAAGCTGACCTGGGCCACGGCGCCGGAGTCCTGCGACCTGGTGCTCGACCTCACCGGCCTGGACCGGATCGTCGAGCACGTGGCGGGCGACCTCACCGTCGTGGCCGAGGCGGGCGTGCGGCTGGCCGACCTGCAGGCGCAGGTCGGCCGGGCCGGGCAGCTGCTCGCCCTGGACCCGCCGGAGGACGGCGCCACGCTGGGCGGCGTGGTGAGCGCGAACGCGTCGGGGCCGCGCCGGCTGCGGTACGGCACCACGCGCGACCTGCTCATCGGCATCACCGTCGTCCTCGCCGACGGCACCGTGGCGCACGCGGGCGGCAAGGTCGTCAAGAACGTCGCCGGGTACGACCTCGGCAAGCTGTTCACCGGGGCCCACGGGACGCTCGGCGCCGTGGCCTCGACCACCTGGCGGCTGCACCCGGTGCCGCCCGCGCGCCGCGTGGTCACGCTCGAGCTGCCCGACGCCGCCGCGGCCGGGCCGCTGTCGATCGCGCTGGCCCGCTCGACGCTCACCCCGTCGGCCGTGGAGCTGATCGCCGGCGCCGACGGCACCGCACGGCTCGTGGTGCTGTTCGAGTCGATCGCCGAGTCGGTGGCCGGGCAGGCCCGGGCCGCCGTCGGCCTGCTGGGCGGCGGCGAGGAGTCCGAGGACCTGCCGGACGACTTCGGCCGGCGGCCCGGAGGGGCGGACGACGTGCTGCTGCGGCTGGCCTACGCGCCGGCGTCGCTCTCGGCGGTGCTGGGTGCGCTGCCGGCCGGCACGGCGGTGGCCGCGCACGCCGCCACGGGGGTGTCCTATGCGGCGGTCCCGGCCGGGCAGGCGGCCGGCGCACTGCCCCGGCTGCGCGCCGCCATCGCCGAGCACGACGGGACCGCGGTGGTCCTGCGCGCGCCCGACGCCGTCCGGGACTCCCTGGACCACTGGGGTCCCGTCGGCGACTCGCTGGACCTGATGCGGCGGGTCAAGGAGAGGTTCGACCCCGAGCGGCGGATGTCGCCGGGCCGGTTCGTCGGAGGGTTGTAGATGACGGAGATCACGCCGGGCAGCCACGGCCAGGGCGACGCGCCGCCGCCCGGGTCCCCGGGGGCCTCCCCCAACGTCGGCCCGGTGCGCGACTCGGTCGCCGACCTGCCGCCCGGCGAGCCCACGGGCGCCGTCCGGGGAGCCGACGAGGCACCGGCCGCGGTCGTCGGGGCGCGCCGCCCGCTCGACATCGGCCAGGACATCGACCTCCCGGCCGGCACCGGGGCCGCCACCGTGGGCACCCCGACCCTGCTGGGCGTGCCCACGACCCGGCAGGCGGTGCAGCCGGCGTTCGACGAACACCACCCGCCGGACCCGGCGCTCATCGGCGACTGCGTGCACTGCGGGTTCTGCCTGCCGACCTGCCCCACCTACGTGCTCTGGGGCGAGGAGATGGACAGCCCCCGCGGGCGCATCTACCTCATGAAGGAGGCGCTGGAGGGCGAGCCGCTCGACGACTCCATGGTGCGGCACTTCGACCAGTGCCTGGGCTGCATGGCCTGCGTCACCGCGTGCCCGTCCGGTGTGCAGTACGACAAGCTCATCGAGGCCACCCGCCCGCAGATCGAGCGGCGGTACGAGCGGCCACGGGCGGAGAAGCTCTACCGCGACCTGATCTACAACCTGTTCCCGTACCCGAAGCGGCTGCGCGCGCTGCGCGGGCCGCTGCGCGCCTACCAGGCGAGCCGGCTCGGCCGCCTGCTGACCCGCACGGGGCTGATGGGCAGGCTCCCGGCGCCGCTGCAGGCCATGGAGTCGCTCGCGCCCAAGCTCGGCCCGGTGGAGCGGGTCCCCGAGCGGACGCCGGCCGTGGGTCAGCGGCGGGCCGTCGTCGGGCTGCTGGCCGGGTGCGTGCAGGGGACGTTCTTCCCCGACGTGAACGCCGCGACCGTGCGGGTGCTCGCCGCCGAGGGCTGCGACGTCATCGTGCCGAGGAGCCAGGGCTGCTGCGGGGCGCTGCCCGGCCACGGCGGGCGGGAGGAGCAGGCCCTCGACTTCGCCAAGCGGACGATCGAGACCTTCGAGCGGGCCGGGGTCGACTACGTCATCCTCAACGCCGCGGGCTGCGGCTCGAACGTCAAGGAGTACGGCCACCAGCTGCGTGACGAGCCGGAGTGGGCCGAGCGCGCCGAGGCGCTCGCGACGAAGGCCCGGGACATCAGCGAGTTCATCGTCGAGATCGGCCCGGTCGCCGAGCGGCACCCGCTGCCCATGACCGTGGCCTACCAGGACGCCTGCCACCTGGCCCACGCGCAGGGCATCCGCGAGGAGCCGCGGAAGGTGCTGCGCGGCATCCCCGGCGTGGAGCTCAAGCCGCTCACGGAGGCCGAACTGTGCTGCGGCAGCGCCGGCACCTACAACATGCTGCAGCCGGAACCGGCACGGGAGCTCGGTGAGCGCAAGGCGGCCGCCGTCCTCGCCACCGGGGCGGACCTGATGGTGACCGCCAACCCCGGGTGCTGGATGCAGGTGGCGACGACGCTGGCCCG
This sequence comes from Geodermatophilus sp. SYSU D01176, assembly GCF_054050015.1. Lineage (NCBI taxonomy): Bacteria > Bacillati > Actinomycetota > Actinomycetes > Geodermatophilales > Geodermatophilaceae > Geodermatophilus > Geodermatophilus sp. SYSU D01176. The sequence continues at coordinate 39,233 of NZ_JBJGYN010000040.1, forward strand.
CATGGGCAAGCGGATGCCGGTCGCGCACACGGTCCAGGTGCTGGACGCCTCGATCCGCGGAGTGCCCGTCGAGGACCTGCTCGATCGGGCGCTCAACGGCCCCGGCACCGCACTGGCCCGGCCCTCCACCGCGGACCGCTGACCCCGCGCGTCTGAGCCGCTCCGCGCACTCCCTGCACCACACTCCACCCCCGCACGTCCCCTCACCCAGCCTCGCGCCCTCAACGCCGAGGGAAGGAGCCCCCTTGTTCGAACAGGTCGTCGACCCCGTCGGTGGGTCACTCGCACTGAGCGCACTGGTGGCAGCGATCCCGCTGCTCACGCTGTTCGTGCTCCTCGGTGCGCTGAAGGTCAAGGCGTGGCTGGCCGGGGTCATCTCCCTGGCCGTCGCGATCGTGCTGGCCGTGATCGCGTTCCGGATGCCGGTCGGTCAGTCCCTCCTGTCGGCGTCGGAGGGCGCCGCGTTCGGGTTCTTCCCGATCCTGTGGATCGTCATCAACGCGATCTGGGTCTACAACCTCACCGTCGCCACCGGGCACTTCGACGTCCTGCGGCGCTCGTTCGAGAAGGTCAGCCCCGACCAGCGGATCCAGGCGATCATCATCGCCTTCTGCTTCGGGGCCCTGCTCGAGGCGCTGGCCGGCTTCGGGACGCCGGTCGCCATCAGCGTCGTCATGCTCATGGCGCTGGGCTTCCAGCCGATCAAGGCCGCGGCGGTGGCGCTCATCGCCAACACCGCCCCGGTCGCCTTCGGCGCGCTGGCCACGCCGATCATCACGCTCGCCACGGTGACCTCCGGCGTGAGCGACGACGCCCGGCTCACCGTCGACACCCTGGGCGCCATGGCCGGCCGGCAGACGCCGATCCTGGCCGCGTTCGTGCCGCTGGTGCTGGTCTTCGTCGTCGACGGCAAGCGCGGTCTGCGCGACACGTGGCGCGAGGCGCTGGTCGGTGGTGTGGCGTTCGGCGTCGCCCAGTTCGTCGCCGCGAACTACATCTCGGTGCCGCTGACCGACATCATCGCCGCGCTCGTCGCCGCGGCCGCCGTCGTCGCCGTCGTCCGCATGCGCAAGGCCGCCTACGAGCCGGTCACCGCGGCCACCCTCGCCGGTGGCGGCGTCGGCACCGTGGCCGCCGGGTCCGGCGGCCGGGGCGGCGTCGGCGCGACCGCCGGCGAGCAGCTCGGCGACGCCCCGGGCGAGCAGGCCCCGCGGGACCCGCACGCCCCCGCCGTCGGTACCGGTGCACCCGTGGTCCCCGACACCCGGTCCGAGGTGGTCAAGGCCTACGCCCCGTACGGGATCATCATCGTGATCTTCTCGCTGGCCAGCCTCGGCCCGGTGAAGGCGGCGCTGGCCGAGGCGCCGTGGACCACGAAGTTCGCGTGGCCGGGGCTGAACGTGTTCGCCGCGGGCTCCACCGAGGAGCTGGCGTCGACGACGTTCACCTTCAACTGGCTCCCCGCCGCGGGCACCCTGATGATCATCGCCGGCATCCTCACCATGCTGGTGCTGCGGATCTCGCCGGCCCGCGGGCTGAAGGCCTACGTCGACACCTACCGCGAGCTGAAGTGGGCCATCGTCACCGTCATGGCGGTGCTGGCGCTGGCCTACGTGCTCAACCAGTCCGGCATGACCAGCCACCTCGGCCGGCTGCTCGCCGAGACCGGCGGCTTCTTCGCCTTCCTCTCCCCCATCCTGGGCTGGATCGGCGTCGCGGTGACCGGGTCGGACACCTCGGCCAACGCGCTGTTCGGCGCGCTGCAGGTCCAGGCGGCCACCAACGCCGGCCTCGACCCGGTGCTGCTCGCCGCGGCCAACTCCTCCGGCGGCGTCATGGGCAAGATGGTGAGCCCGCAGAACCTGGCCATCGCGGCCGCGGCGGTCGGCATGGCCGGCCGCGAGGGCGAGCTGTTCCGGAAGGTGTTCGGCTGGAGCATGCTGCTCCTGCTGCTGATGTGCCTGATCGTGGTCCTGCAGGCCACGCCGGTGCTCGGCTGGATGGTCCCCGGTTCGTGACCTGACCACCCGCTGACGACAGCGCCCCCGGTACCCGGCCGGGTACCGGGGGCGCTGTCGTGTGCGACGCGGGGGGCCTGGTGGGGCCCTCGTTCAGCGGCCGCTCTCGGCCTCGCGGGCCTCCGCCTCGCCGAGGCGGTTGAGCCGGGCCAGCAGCTCACCGAGCGTGGCGACGTCCTCGGCCGGCCAGCCCGACAGGTCGGCCTCCCAGCGGGCCCGGCGGGCGTCCCGGATGCGGGCCAGCCGGGCCGCGCCCTCCGGGGAGGTGCTGAGGACCTGGGCGCGGCCGTCGGCCGGGTCGGCCTCGCGGTTGACCAGGCCGAGGTCGACCAGCGAGGACACCTGGCGGCTCACCGTGCTCTTGTCCAGCCCGAGCCGGGCCACCAGGTCGCTGGCGCGCAGCGGACCGGCGTCCTGCAGCAGCGCCAGCAGGCCGTAGGCGGCGCCGTCCAGGTCGGGGTGCAGCTCGCGGGACAGGCGGGCGGAGATGGCGCGGGAGCGGCGCAGCAGCAGCCCGATCTCCCGCTCCACCCGCACGTACGCCTCGTGGGCGTCCACCGTGATCACCGCTCTCCCCGGGGCCGCCACACGACCAGCGCCGACGTGGACGGCCGCAGGGGCACCAGGTCGCGGCCGTAGCCGGCCTGGATGGCCGTCTCGGCCGCGATGGCGCGGCTCTCCGCGAGCTCCAGCTCGGTGATCAGCTCCTGCACCCGCTGCTGCAGCGCCTCGACCTGCGACTCGAGGTCGATGATCCGCTTGATGCCGGCGAGGTTGACGCCGTCCTCCTGGGAGAGCCGCTGGACCTCGCGCAGCAGCGCGACGTCCCGCGGGCTGTACCGCCGGCCACCACCCCGGGTGCGGCCGGGGCTGACCAGTCCCAGCCGGTCGTACTGGCGCAGCGTCTGCGCGTGCATGCCCGCCAGCTCGGCGGCGACCGAGATGACGAAGACCGGCGCGTCCTCGGCCACGGCGCGCCCGGCCTCCGCTCGCTCGCGGCCGCCGTCGGTTGGCAGGCTCACCGCGCACCCCCCTGCTGCCGCACCGCGGCGGTGATCCGCGGCCGGGGGTCGCCGAGCTCGGCCTCGAGCACCTTGACGGCCTCCTCGGCGGCGGGGGTGAGCCGCTTGGGCACCGCCACCTCGACGGTGACCAGCAGGTCGCCGGCCCGGCCCTTGCCCGGGACGCCGCGCCCGCGGACCCGCAGCGTCTGGCCGCTCGCCGTCCCCGGCGGGACCTTGAGCGTGACGTTCCCGTCGAGCGTGGGCACGGTCAGCGTCGCCCCGAGGGTGGCCTCGGCGAAGGTGATCGGCACGGTGAGCGTGAGGTCGTTGCCCTTGCGGCCGAACAACTCGTGGTCGGACACGTGGACGACGACGAACAGGTCGCCCGCCGGACCGCCGCGCCGCCCGGGGGCGCCCTTGCCGGCCAGCCGGATGCGCTGGCCGTCCTTGACACCCGCCGGGATGCGGACGGTGATCGTGCGGGTCTGGGTGGTGACGCCGTTGCCCGCGCAGGTCGGGCAGGGGTCGTCGACGACCTGGCCGGTGCCGCGGCAGTTGCGGCACGGCTCGGAGAAGGCGAACGCCCCCTGGCTGCGGCTGGTCACGCCGGCGCCCTGGCACACCGGGCAGGTGTGCGGGCTGGTGCCGGGGCGGGCACCGCTGCCGTGGCAGGTCGGGCAGGTACCCGGGCTCTGCATGCGCAGCGGCACGGTCACCCCGAGGACGGCCTCCTCGAACGAGAGGGTGGCCTCGGTCTCGACGTCCTGGCCCCGGGCCGGTCCGGACGCCGCCTGGCTGCGCGCCCGGGCCGAGCCGGCCGTGGGGCCGCCGCCACCGCCGAACAGGCCTCCGAACAGGTCGCCGAGCCCGCCGGCACCCCCGGCGCGGCCGCTGCCCGCGGCGCCGAAGAGGTCGCCCAGGTCGAACGGCTGCCCGCCGCCGGCCCCACCGGGGAAGCCGCCGGGGAAGCCGGCCCGCGCGCCCGCGCCGCCCGCCCCGAACAGGCGGCGGGCCTCGTCGTACTCGGCCCGCCGCTTGGGGTCGGAGAGGACGTCGTAGGCCTCGGAGACCTCCTTGAACCGAGCCTCCGCCTCCGCGTTGCCCGGGTTCTTGTCCGGGTGCAGGTCGCGGGCCAGCTGGCGGTAGGCCCTCTTGACGGCCGCGGCGTCGGCGTCCTGGGCGACGCCCAGAGCGGCGTAGTAGTCCTTCTCGATGAAGTCCCGGGTGCTCATCGGGCGCCCCCTCTCCGGCTCAGTCGGCCGCCGGGCCCTCGCCCGGCTGCGCGGGGACGGTCCCGTCGGTCGCGCCCTCGGCAGGCGCGGCCGCGGTCGGGTGCTCGGGGTCGGTGACCGCGACCATCGCCGTCCGCAGCACGCGGTCGCCGCGGCGGAAACCCTGCCGCAGCACCGTCGTGGCGGTCGGGACGGCGACCTCGGTGGAGGTGTCGTGGATGACCGCCTCGTGCAGCGCGGGGTCGAACGGGTCACCCGCCCTGCCGAAGGCCTCCACCCCCAGCCCGTCGAGCAGTCCGAGGACGCGGTCGGCCACGACCTTGAACGCGCCGGTCAGGTCGCCGTGGTCCCGGGCCCGCTCGATGTCGTCGACGATCGGGAACAGCTGGGTGGCGAACCGCTCGGCGGCCTGGTCGACCACCAGCTGACGGTCCCGGTCCACCCGCCGCCGGTAGTTCGCGTACTCGGCGGTGACCCGCTGGAGGTCCTCGGTCCGCTCCGCCAGCTGGCGGGACAGGTCGTCGTCCACCACCGTCGGCTGTCCGCCGTCGGCGGTGGTCTCGTGCTCGCTCATCTGCTCCCCTGCTGCTGGGTGGACGCCCGGACGGGCGCCGGCCGGCTGCTCACCGGCCGGCACCCGCACGGTGCCGCTGATCGGGTCGATGCGCCGCCTGTCGCGGATGACGACCCGTGGCTCCTCGTCCCTCGGCTGTGTCATCGGTGACCTCCGCCGGCTCCGGTCACGAGATCGGCGGAGGTCACCCCGACTCCCGTCGTCCTCATGCCCGCTTGTCGTTGTCCTCGTCGACGATCTCGGCGTCGACCACGTCGTCGTCCGACGCGCTCGCACCGGTGGCCCCACCCGGCGTGCCGGCGTCACCGGCGGCACCGGCGCCGGCGCCCGCGGCGCCCGCCTCGGCCTGCTGGGCGTAGAGCGCCCCGCCGACCTCCTGGGATACCCGGGCGACCTTCTCCTGGGCCGCCTTGATCGCCGCGATGTCCGAACCGCCGAGCGCCGAGCGCAGCTCGGTCAGGGCCTCGCCGAGCTCCTCCTTCTTGTCGGCCGGGATCTTGTCACCGTTCTCGGCCAGGAACTTCTCGGTCTGGTACTGCAGCGACTCGGCGAGGTTGCGGGTCTCGGCCTCCTCGCGGCGGCGCTTGTCCTCCTCGGCGTGCGCCTCGGCGTCCTTCATCATCCGCTCGATGTCCTCCTTGGGGAGGGCCGAGCCACCGGTGATGGTCATCGACTGCTCCTTGCCCGTGCCGAGGTCCTTGGCGGACACGTGCACGATGCCGTTCGCGTCGATGTCGAAGGCCACCTCGATCTGCGGGACGCCCCGTGGCGCCGGCGGCAGACCGGTCAGCTCGAACATGCCGAGCTTCTTGTTGTAGGCCGCCATCTCGCGCTCGCCCTGGAAGACCTGGATCTGCACGGACGGCTGGTTGTCGTCGGCCGTCGTGAAGATCTCCGAGCGCTTGGTCGGGATCGTGGTGTTGCGCTCGATCAGCTTGGTCATGATCCCGCCCTTGGTCTCGATGCCCAGGGACAGCGGGGTGACGTCGAGCAGCAGGACGTCCTTGACCTCACCGCGCAGGACGCCGGCCTGCAGGGCGGCGCCGATGGCGACGACCTCGTCGGGGTTGACGCCCTTGTTGGGCTCCTTGCCGCCGGTCAGCTCGCGCACCAGGTCGGTCACGGCCGGCATGCGGGTCGAGCCACCCACCAGCACGACGTGGTCGATCTGGCCGACGGAGATGCCGGCGTCGCGGATCGCCTGGTTGAACGGCGCGCGGGTGCGGTCGAGCAGGTCCTGGGTCAGCCGCTGGAACTCGGCACGGGTGATCGTGACGTCCAGGTGCAGCGGGCCCTCGGCGCCGGCGGTGATGTAAGGCAGGTTGACGTTGGTCGACTGCGCGCCGGACAGCTCGATCTTGGCCTTCTCGGCAGCCTCGCGGAGCCGCTGCATGGCCAGCTTGTCCTTGGACAGGTCGATGCCGTTCTGGGCGTTGAACGTCTGCACCAGGTGCTTGACGACCCGCTCGTCCCAGTCGTCACCGCCGAGGTGGTTGTCACCGGCGGTGGCCTTCACCTCGATGACGCCCTCGCCGATCTCCAGCAGGGAGACGTCGAAGGTGCCACCACCGAGGTCGAAGACGAGGATCGTCTGCTCGGTCTCGCCCTTGTCCAGGCCGTAGGCCAGCGCGGCCGCGGTCGGCTCGTTGACGATGCGCAGGACGTTGAGGCCCGCGATCTCACCGGCCTCCTTGGTGGCCTGGCGCTGCGCGTCCTCGAAGTAGGCGGGCACGGTGATGACCGCGTCGGTCACCGGCTCACCCAGGTAGGTCTCGGCGTCCCGCTTCAGCTTCTGCAGGATGCGGGCGCTGATCTCCTGGGGGGTGTACTTCTTGCCGTCGATCTCCGGCGACTTCCAGTCGGTGCCCATGTGGCGCTTGACCGACCGGACGGTGCGGTCCACGTTGGTGACCGCCTGGTTCTTCGCCGACTGGCCGACGAGGACCTCGCCGTTCTTCGCGAACGCGACGACCGACGGGGTGGTGCGCGAGCCCTCGGAGTTCGCGATGACCGTCGGCTCACCGCCCTCGAGGACGGTGACGACGGAGTTGGTGGTGCCGAGGTCGATACCGACCGCTCGAGCCATGGAGCTGGCCTCTCTTCCTGTGTGCCGGGGTGGTCCTGGTCCGTCCGGGGAGTCGAGTGCACGCCTTGCGCGGGGTCCACTCAACTTTCCTGCCCACCCTAACGGCAGCCGTCGCAGACGTGTTCCCGGGTCCGCCACCGCCGGGTCAGGAGACGCGGTGCGGCCTCAGGCCTCCGACGGATGATCAGCTGACCTGATCGTCGTGCGTCCTGGCTCGGCGTCGACAGCGAGCCAGGACGCATGAACGGGAGCCAGGACTACATTCGAGCAGGCCGGAGGGGTGTCCCGGCATCAGGCGGCGTCGTCCAACGGTGTCCCGGGCTCGGGCGTACGGACGACGGTGAACCGACGCGGCCCCACCGGCGGGGAAGCCAGCAGGGGGAGCAACCGACCGGCCAGCTCACGGCGTCGGCCTCCCACGACGTCGTCCTGTACCAGACGGATGACCCGGACGCCCAGCTCACGGACGGCGTCCTCGCGCCTCTTCTCCCGCCAGAGCACGTCGCCCGGATCGCGCCCGTCCCGGGGGTCGGCGTACTTGACACGCCCGTCGAACTCCACCGCCAGCGCCGCCTCGTCGAACCACGCATCTACTCGTGCGACGAGTCCACTGGCGCCGTGCAGCTGCACCTGGAGCTCCGGTCGGGGCAGCCCGGCGGCCAGCAGAGCGAGATGTCCGCGGGTCTCCAACGGCGACTCGGCACGACCATCGGCGAGGTGCACCGCCCGCCCCGCCGAACCGATGCCCACCCAGTGGCTGCCGGCCAGGAGTGCTCTCCGCAGGTGCCCACGGGTGACCCTGCCGTCGTGGATGGCCGCGTCCATCGCCACCACAGCGTCGACGAGCTCCCACTCACGGGCACAGTCGACGAGCGTCCGCGCGGGCGCCGTGAGGCCGAAGCCGAGCACCGACTCCCGGTCCGAGACCGGCAGCGCGGCCCGGGGGGGGGGGGGGGGGGGGGGGGGGGGGGGGGGGGGGGGGGGGGGGGGGGGGGGGGGGGGGGGGGGGGGGGGGGGGGGGGGGGGGGGGGGGGGGG
>NZ_JBJGYN010000041.1:0-45702 GCF_054050015.1 Geodermatophilus sp. SYSU D01176
GTGGGTGCGCCGGGCTCGGCGCACCCACGGCAGGCACGGACCAGCCGGACACGGGCCGTGGGACCGCCGGCGCGCCGGATCCCCCGCTGACGGCTCGCCAGGAGTAGGAGGATGGCCATGCTCGGTGACGTCGATCCCGCGGAGACCCAGGAGTGGATCGAGGCCCTGGACTCGGTGCTCGCCTTCGAGGGCGCGCAGCGGGCGTTCCACCTGCTCGACGAGGTGGTCGCCGAGGCCCGGCGCAAGGGCGCGCCGGTGCCCTACAGCGCGACCACGCCGTACCTGAACACCATCCCGCCGGACGAGGAGGACCGGCACCCCGGCGACCGCGCCATCGAGCACCGGATCCGCTCCTTCATCCGGTGGAACGCCCTGGCCATCGTGCTGCGGGCCAACAAGGAGTCCTCCGAGCTCGGCGGCCACATCGCCAGCTTCCAGTCGGCGGCCACGCTCTACGACGTCGGCTTCCAGCACTTCTGGCACGCGCCGACCGACACCCACGGCGGCGACCTGCTGTTCATCCAGGGCCACTCCTCGCCCGGCATCTACGCCCGCTCGTTCCTGGAGGGCCGGCTCACCGAGGAGCAGGTGCTCAGGTTCCGCCAGGAGGTCGGCGGCGGCCTGTCGTCCTATCCGCACCCGTGGCTGATGCCCGACTACTGGCAGCTGCCGACCGTGTCGATGGGGCTCGGTCCGATCATGGCGATCTACCAGGCGCGGTTCCTCAAGTACCTGAGCTGCCGCGGGCTGGCCGACACCACGGGCCGCAAGGTCTGGGCGTTCCTCGGCGACGGCGAGACCGACGAGCCGGAGTCACTGGGCGCCATCGCGCTGGCCGCGCGGGAGAAGCTGGACAACCTGATCTTCGTCGTCAACTGCAACCTGCAGCGGCTCGACGGGCCGGTCCGCGGCAACGGCAAGATCATCCAGGAGCTCGAGGGCATCTTCCGCGGCGCCGGGTGGAACGTCATCAAGACCATCTGGGGCAGCAACTGGGACCCGCTGATCGCCCGGGACACCTCCGGCCTGCTGCTCAAGCGGATGGAGGAGTGCGTCGACGGGGAGTACCAGGACTTCAAGTCCAAGAACGGCGCCTACGTCCGGGAGCACTTCTTCGGCAAGTACCCGGAGCTGCTCGAGCTGGTCGCCGGCATGACCGACGACGAGATCTGGGCGCTCACCCGGGCCGGCCACGACCCCAGCAAGGTCTACGCCGCCTACAGCGCCGCGGTACGGACCGTCGGCCGGCCCACGGTGATCCTGGCCAAGACGGTCAAGGGCTACGGGATGGGCGAGGCCGGCGAGGGCCAGAACATCACCCACCAGCAGAAGAAGGTCGCGGGCGCGGCGCTGGCCCGGTTCCGGGACCGCTTCGCCATCCCGGTCCCGGACGAGCAGCTCGACGAGGTGCCCTTCGTCCGCTTCGCCGAAGACAGCGAGGAGATGCGCTACCTGCGGGAACGGCGGGCCGCACTGGGCGGGCCGCTTCCGGTGCGCCGGCGGCGCTCCAGCGAGACCCTGCAGGTGCCCGGCCTCTCCGCCTTCGGGGGACAGCTGGTCCCGACCGAGGGCCGGGAGATCTCCACCACGATGGCCTTCGTCCGGATCCTCAACACGCTGCTGCGCGACAAGGCGATCGGCCGGCGGGTGGTCCCGATCGTGCCCGACGAGTCGCGCACCTTCGGGATGGAGGGCATGTTCCGGCAGTTCGGCATCTTCAGCCAGGTCGGCCAGCTCTACCGGCCCCAGGACGCCGACCAGCTCATGTACTACCGCGAGGCCCCGGACGGCCAGATGCTGCAGGAGGGCATCAACGAGGCCGGCGCGATGTCGTCGTGGATCGCCGCGGCGACGTCCTACAGCCTCAGCGACACCCCGATGATCCCGTTCTACATCTACTACTCGATGTTCGGCTTCCAGCGGGTCATGGACCTGGCCTGGGCGGCCGGGGACTCCCGGGCACGCGGTTTCCTGCTCGGTGCCACCGCCGGGCGGACCACGCTCAACGGCGAGGGCCTGCAGCACGAGGACGGCCACAGCCACCTGCTGGCCGCGGCGATCCCCAACTGCGTCTCCTACGACCCGACCTTCCACTACGAGGTCGCGGTGATCGTCCAGGACGGGCTGCGCCGGATGGTCGCCGAGCAGGACGACGTCTTCTACTACCTCACCCTGATGAACGAGAACTACGAGCACCCGGGGATGCCCGAGGGCTCGCAGGAGGGCATCCTGCGCGGGCTGTACCTGCTGCGCGAGGGGCCGGCTGGGTCCTCCGGAGGCGGGGCCGCGCCGCGGGTGCAGCTGCTCGGCAGCGGCACGATCCTGCGCGAGGTGATCGCCGCCGCCGACCTGCTCGCCGCCGACTTCGGCGTGGGTGCCGACGTGTGGAGCGCCCCGAGCTTCACCGAGCTGCGCCGCGACGGGATGGAGGTGGAGCGGTGGAACCTGCTGCACCCGACCGAGCCGCCGCGTCGCAGCTGGGTCGAGCAGTGCCTCGCCGACCGACCGGGCCCGGTGGTGGCGGCCAGCGACTACATGCGTGCCTTCGCCGACCAGATCCGGCCGTTCGTCCCGGGCAGCTACCGGGTGCTCGGCACCGACGGCTACGGGCGCTCGGACTACCGCCGCGCCCTGCGTCGCTTCTTCGAGGTCGACCGGCATGCGGTGACCGTGGCCGCGCTCGCCTCCCTGGCCGCGCAGGGCGCCGTCCCGGCGACGACGGTGGCCGACGCCATCCGCCGGTACGGCATCGATCCGGAGGCGCCGCCGCCGTGGACCGTCTGACCGCATCCCCTCGTCCGGAAGGCCTGACATGACCGCTCCCGCCGAAGTGACGGTCCCCGACCTCGGCGACTTCTCGGACATCCCGGTGATCGAGATCCACGTGCAGCCCGGCGACGCGGTCGCGGCCGAGGACCCGCTGGTCACGCTGGAGTCCGACAAGGCGACGATGGACATCCCGTCGCCGGCTGCCGGCACCGTCCGGGAGCTGCGGATCTCCGTCGGCGACACGGTGAACGTCGGCCAGCCGATCCTCCTGCTCGACCAGTCCGACGGGGCCGCCCCGGTCGAGCAGCTCGCCGGGGACACGGTCGACCAGGACGAGCCGACCGAGGTCGTCACGGAGCACGCCCGCCGCTCCGCCGAGGCGGCGGCGCCTCCGGTCGCGCCCGGTGGCCCGCCGGTGAGCGCGACCGCCGCGGCGCCGGACTTCGCCGGTGTGCACGCCGGCCCCAGCGTGCGCCGGCTGGCCCGAGAGCTCGGCGTCGACCTCACCCGGGTCACCGGCTCCGGCCCGAAGGGGCGGATCACCAAGGACGACCTGCTGGAGGAGGTCCGCGGACCGCAGCGGGCCGCCCCCGCACCCGCCGCGGCGGGGGCCGGCATCCCCGAGATCCCACCGCAGGACTTCTCGAAGTACGGCCCGGTCGAGGTCCAGCCGCTGACCCGCATCCAGCGGCTGTCCGGGCCGCACCTGCACCGCTCCTGGCTGAACGTCCCGCACGTCACGCACGACGACGACGCCGACATCACCGAGCTCGACGCCTACCGCAGGGAGCTCGACGCCGAGGCCAGGGCCGAGGGCTACCGGGTCACGCTCCTGTCGTTCCTGCTCAAGGCCTCGGTGTCGGCGCTGCGCGAGTTCCCGCGGTTCAACAGCAGCCTGACGCCGGAGAAGGACGCCCTGGTCCTCAAGCGGTACTTCCACATCGGCGTCGCCGTCGACACCCCCGACGGCCTCGTCGTGCCGGTGATCCGTGACGTCGACCGCAAGGGCGTCCGGGAGCTCAGCCGCGAGCTCGGCGAGGTGTCCGCGCGGGCCCGGGACGGCAAGCTGACCGCTCCCGACCTGCAGGGCGGCTGCTTCACCATCTCCAGCCTCGGCGGCATCGGCGGGACGTCGTTCACCCCCCTGGTCAACGCCCCCGAGGTCGCCATCCTCGGCGTCGTCCGGTCGAAGACCGCCCCGGTGTGGGACGGCACCGCGTTCGTGCCCCGGCTGGTGCTGCCGCTGTCGCTGTCCTACGACCACCGGGTCGTCGACGGCGCGGCCGCCGCGCGCTTCACCCGGTACCTGTGCCACCTGCTCGAGGACGTCCGCCGCCTCGTGCTCTGATCCCCGACCGGCCCTCTCCCGCAGCTCCGGAGCTTCCCGTGGACATGCGCATCCCCGACATCGGCGACTTCTCCGGTGTGCCGGTCATCGAGGTACACGTGACCTCGGGGGACGTGGTCGCCGCCGAGGACCCCGTCCTGACCCTCGAGTCGGACAAGGCGACCATGGACATCCCCGCGCCGGCGGCGGGCACCGTGGACGAGGTGCTGGTCCAGGTCGGCAGCCGGGTGTCGACCGGTGACCTGGTGCTGCGCCTGACCGAGAGCGGCGCCGGCGCCCGGCCGGCCACCCATCCCGTCACCCACGAGGACGCCGTCCCCGCCCCGGTCGACCGCCCCGCCTACGGCTCGGAGGCAGGCGTCTACGACCGCATCGAGGTCACGGTGCCCGACATCGGCGACTTCGCCGACGTGCCCGTCACCGAGGTGCTCGTCGGGCCGGGTGACCGGGTCGGTCCGCACAACCCCGTCGTGACCCTGGAGTCGGACAAGGCGGTGATGGAGATCCCCGCCGCGCAGTCCGGCACGGTCGAGCAGGTGGCCGTGCAGGTCGGTGACCGCGTAAGCGCCGGCAGCATCCTGCTCTTCCTGCGCACCGACGAAGCGGCGGCTCCCGCGGCGGCCGGGCCCGCTGCCCCGGCCGCGACCACCGCTCCCGCGCCGGCGACCGCGACCGGACCCGGGGACGTCCGCGCCGACGTCCTCGTCCTGGGTGCCGGACCCGGCGGCTACACCGCGGCCTTCCGCGCCGCCGACCTGGGCCGCTCGGTGGTCCTCGTCGACCGGTGGCCGGCCCTGGGCGGGGTGTGCCTCAACGTCGGCTGCATCCCCTCCAAGGCGCTGCTCCACGCGGCCAGGGTCATCGCCGAGACCCGGGAGATGACCGGGAACGGGATCTCCTTCGGCGAGCCGACGGTCGACGTCGGCCAGCTGCGCGGCTGGAAGGACCAGGTGGTCGGCCGCCTCACCGGCGGGCTCGCCGGCCTGGCCCGGCAGCGCAAGGTCACCACCCTCCGCGGCTACGGCCGGTTCACCTCACCGCACCAGGTCCGGGTGGAGCTCAGCGACGGCGGCACGACCACCGTCGACTTCGAGCACGCCATCATCGCCGCCGGCTCGGAGCCGGTCCGGCTGCCGTTCGTCCCGCACGACGACCCGCGGGTGATGGACTCCACCGGGGCGCTGGAGCTGACCGACGTCCCCCGGCGGCTGCTGGTCCTCGGTGGCGGGATCATCGGGCTGGAGATGGCGACGGTCTACTCCGAGCTCGGCGCCGAGGTCACCGTCGTGGAGCTGATGGACCAGATCATCCCGGGCGCCGACAAGGACCTGGTCCAGCCGCTGCACAAACGCATCACGCAGGCCTACGCCGGCGTCCACCTCAAGACCCGGGTGACCGCCGTCGAGGCACGACCCGAGGGCCTCGTGGCCACGCTGGAGGGCAGCACCTCCACCACCGCGACCTTCGACCGCATGCTCGTGGCCGTCGGCCGGCGACCCAACGGCGCGGCGATCGGCGCGGACCGGGCCGGCGTGGTCGTCGACGAGCGCGGCTTCGTGCCCGTCGACAAGCAGATGCGCACCAACGTCCCGCACGTCTTCGCCATCGGCGACGTCGTCGGGCAGCCGATGCTCGCGCACAAGGCCACCCACGAGGGCAAGGTCGCCGCGGAGGTCGCGGCCGGGCAGAGCAGCTTCTTCGACGCGCGGGTCATCCCCTCGGTGGCCTACACCGACCCCGAGGTGGCCTGGGTCGGCGTCACGGAGAACGAGGCCCGGGCCGCCGGGGTCCCGTACGGCAAGGGCGTCTTCCCCTGGGCCGCCAGCGGCCGCGCGCTCTCCCTCGGCCGCGATGAGGGGTTCACCAAGCTGCTGTTCGACGAGGCCAGCCACCGGGTGATCGGCGCCGGGGTCGTCGGCCCGTCGGCCGGCGAGCTGATCGCCGAGCTGGGGCTGGCCATCGAGATGGGCGCCGACGCCGCCGACATCGGCCTGACCGTGCACGCACACCCCACGCTGTCGGAGACCGTGGGGATGGCCGCGGAGGCGTTCGAGGGCACCCTCACCGACCTCTACCTGCCGAAGCGCCGGAGGTAGGGCCGCCGGGCGGCGTCCCGCAACCGGTTCGTGGCTGTAGCGCTCGATCGCCTGTCCGATCGTCGGGGTGTAGATGATCGGCAGCATCTCGTCGAGGTGCTCACTGAGCAGCCGGTTGAACAGCACCTCGTTGCGGTCCCGCAGCGCGGTCAGGTAGACGTTCTCGGCCAGGTCGTCGTGCGCCCGCAGGTACTGCGCGTAGACCCGTCTCGTCTGCGAGTCGATCGTCGTGACCCCGTAGGGGAGCAGGCCCACGAGGCCCAGTGCGGCCCGCTCCTCGTGGGTGAACGCCGGACCGCGGAAGACGAGCGGCTGGCGATGTCAGCTGGGTCCCACGAGCTCGGACCCGGTACACCGGCCCGGTCCCGGTCTGGACGATGTCGTGGGGACCCTCCGTGGTGACCCCTCCTCCGGACTCGGCCGACCGGGTGGGTGCTGTTCCCGGCCCCCGCGTGGAAGACCGGCGTGCCGGACCCGGCGGGCCCGGTGGGCGGTCCCGGGCGCCGGTGGAGCTCCGGGGGCTCACAGCGGTGTGCCCGCTGGTCGACGGGTCGTGCTGTCGCGGCAGCGGGATCGCGTGATCTCGCACGGCTGAACGCCTGGAAGCGTGCGACATCACGCGATCTCGTCAGTTGACCACCCCCGTCAGCCAACCCGAGAACCGCTGTCAGTGCTCCTCCGCGACAGGGCCGCGTCGTCAAGCCCCAGCGCGTCGACCCCGGTCCTGCGCCGGGCACGAGGCCGACGGCTCCTGGCCGCCGACCAGTGGGGCTCACCGGGCCTCCCCGGTTCCGGCAGGTTCGGTGCCGGTGGCGGCCCGGTGGGTCAGCGCCGTCCCGCCGTGGCCGCGGTTGCCGGTCCCCGGCAACGGCGGAGTGCTGCAGCTGACCGGCGAGACCCCTCGTGCACCCGTCCGGTCTCCGGCAGGCTTGGGGCAGCTGGAGGTGGACGATGCTCAGTCGCGACGAACAGCGAGCCTGGGACGAGATCCGGCGTCGCTATGCGGTGGAGGTCGAGGAGCCCGCTCGTCCGGTCCTCGACCTGACGGTCCGGCGGCCACGATCCGCGAAGCCGGTGGGCCTCCTCGCCACGGTCGTCGCCGGCGGCTGCACCGCCATCCTGCTGGTCATCGTCGGAGCCCCCGTCGCCGGCCTGGCCATCGCCGTCGCCACCGTCCCCCGGTTGCTGCTGTGGCGTTACTGGCCGCTGCTGGACGGTGGTGTCGGGCAGTCCGCACCGACGGCGATCCGGGACGTCCCTCCCGACGGTGAGGGGCACCCGGCGTCGCAGGAGCCCCGGCACCGGCACAGCCCGGGGACGGCGTGACGGTGCCCGACGTCGCACCCTCGTCGCCGTCTGGGGGCTGAGGGGCGGACCGCCCCGAAGACCCGGTTCAGATCGAGATGCCGACGAGCTTGGTGTCGAGGTACTCGTCGATGCCCTCGTACCCGCCCTCGCGTCCCAGGCCGCTGGCCTTGACCCCGCCGAAGGGTGCCGCGGCGGACGTCGGGTTGATGTCGTTGACCCCGACCATCCCGAAGCGCAGCTTCTCGGTGACCCGGATCGCCGTCGACAGGTCGTTGGTGTAGACGTACGCCGCGAGGCCGTAGTCGGTGTCGTTCGCCCGGGCGACGACCTCGTCCTCGTCGTCGAAGGGGGTGACCGCGGCGATGGGCCCGAAGGTCTCCTCGCGGGAGATGAGCATGTCCGGCGTCACGTCGGCCAGCAGCGTCGGCGCGAAGAAGGTCTTGCCGTCGAGTCCGTCCACCTGCAGGCGCTCGCCTCCCGCCACGACCCGGGCGCCCTGGGTGCGTGCGTCGAGCACCTGCGCCTCCATCTTGGCCACGGCGCGCTCGTCGATCAGCGGGCCGATGGAGACTCCGTCGTGGTCGCCCTTGCCCACGCGCAGCGCCGCGATGCGCTGCTCGAGCGTCGCGACGAAGGTCTCGTAGATGGAGCGGTGCACGTAGATGCGGTTGGGGCTGATGCACGCCTGACCGGTGTTGAGGAACTTCACCAGCGCGGCACCCTTGGCCGCACGTACCGGATCGGCGTCGGGGAAGACGATGAACGGTGCATGGCCGCCCAGTTCCACCGACACCCGCTTCAGCGTGGCGCCGGCCTTCGCCGCCAGCATCTTCCCGACCGCCGTCGAACCGGTGAACGTCAGCTTCCGGACCACCGGGGACTCCAGCAGCGTGTCGCCGACCTCTGGCGCGCGCGTGGTGGTGACCATGTTCACCACACCTGGGGGGACACCGGCGTCGGCGAGCAGTTGCACCGTCGCCACCGCGCACAGGGGGGTCTGGTCGGCGGGCTTGAGGACCGAGGTGCAACCGGCCGCGATGGCCGGCGCGAGCTTGCGGGTCAGCATGGAGATCGGATAGTTCCACGGGGTGATGGCCGCGACCACGCCGACCGGCTGACGCATCGTCACGAACCGCTGGTCGGCCCGCGCCGAGGGGATCGTGACGCCACCGATGCGCTTGGCCTCCTCGGCGAACCACGCCAGGAAGTCCGCGGCGTACGCCACCTCGTTCATCGAGGCCTTGAGCGGCTTGCCCTGCTCCCGGGTCATCAGCGTGGCCAACTCCTGCCGGCGCTCCCGCATCAGCGTGTCCGCCTTCGCGAGGACGGCCGCGCGCTGGTACGCCGTCGTGCCCGACCAGGCCGGCAGGGCACGGTCAGCGGCGGCGATGGCCGCCTCGGTGTCGGCCCGGCCGCCGTCCGCGGCCTGCCCGATGACCTCGCCCGTGGCCGGATCCGTGACGGCGAAGCGCGCACCCCCGTTGGCCGGACGCCACTGCCCGTCGATGTAGATCGTGCGTCCTGGGTCCTGCGTCATGGCGCCTTCCTCACTGGGTGATCGGTCTCGTGGATCCGGGGAGTCGGGTCTGGGGAGTCGGGGCCGCGGAGCCGCAGGTGCGATGGTGTCATCCGTGCACGAAGCAGGAAGCGCCCAGGCGACGACGCCGTCGACGGTCGCCCGCATCCTCCCGGTGTCGTCCGCACTGCAGGATGACCGGAGATCGGTGGCACGCACTCAGGGTTCAGGCGCCGCCGCGGAGGCTGAGCCCTCCTGCGCTGACCTGGGTCCGGGCGCTGACAGGAGAGGGCGGACCAGGCGTTCGACCGCGGCACTGCGAGCGGTCGGGGCTGCTCCACGTCTCCGGCACCGTGGTCCTCCGATGACCAGCTGCGGCTCTCGGGCTCAGCCGAGCCACTCGGGTTCTGTGAGCACCGGCCGGCCGGCGACGGCTGACTCCACGCAGTCGCTCGTCGAGCCGAAGTAGACACCCCGCCGGATCAGCCCCGGGCCGTAGTGGGCGAACTTGCCGGAGTCGGTCATGACCCCCTCCGTTCCCGGTGGGAGGGACTGCTCGGTCCGCATGCACAGGCAGGTGTCGGTGACGACCCGCATGCCGAAGTCCTCGATCGCACCGAGGTATCCGTGCGCACTCGCCTGCTCGCGCGCGAACCGGCTCGTGGTGACGAGGACGTCGACCCCCGGGTGCTTCCGCCGTCCCCGCACCAGGTCGGCGAGCCGGGCGAGATCCCCGAGGGTGGCGTGCGGGCTCCCGAACAGCACCAGCTGCAGTGAGTCGCCTCGCCCGCTCGACAGGCCGCGCCAGACCTCCCGGAGCTCCGCCGTCGTCACGTCCAGCACCCGGCGCGGCGGGCGACCGCCGAGCGCGGCCTCGACGGTCGGCGCTTCGGGAGTCACCCCGACCATGTGGAACAGACCCACGGGGCCCGATGTCGTGACCGTCGCGCAGAACGCCTTCAGGTCCTCCGTCGTCGGGGTCCACGAGATGCCGTCGATCACCGGGACGTCGGCGCCGGCGTGCTTGCCCACCAGGTAGCCGAGGGTCGTGAAGAAGGCCGGGTCCGGGTCCCGGACGTCGGGGACCCGGACGAGGAACTCGCCGACCCGGTTCTCCGGCAGGTGCAGGCCCGAGCGCGGCACCCGGCCGGTGAGGGCGGCGCACACGTCCAGGAAGTCGCCGTGCCGGTTGGTCCGGGCGCCGATCACGCTGTTGGCGTACGCGATGGCGTTGGACTCGGCCCACAGGACGTCGTCCCCGAGGACGGGGCCGTCCGGGAACACGTACGGCGTGCAGGAGAACACGGGTCGGGTGCCCATGCGCTCCAGGGCCGTCGCCATCCGCTCGGCGTTCCGGGCGAACTCGCTGTCGAGTCCTCGATCGTCGTGCCGACCGCGGTCGACGGAGATCGAGTTCACCGTCGTCGGCACGCGGACGGTCGCCCCGAGCGCGACCATCCGCTCGACCGCGGACAGGCTGCCCAGGCCGGTGAAGATGCTGCCCCCGATGTGCACGTGGCGGATGTCGAGGAGCTCGGTCGCCTGCTGGATCGACGCCATGCGCAGGAGCACGCGCATGGCCACCTGGGTGGCGGCGCCGTCGTCGCCGGCGAGCATGGCCCGGTCGCGGTCGGACAGGGCGACGTCGGGGGACGAGTCGGCGGGAGGCAGCGGCTCGGCGGACGGCGGTGGCTCGGCCGCGGACGGCTCGGCCATGTGCAGCACCACGGTCCCGTCCCGCCGCACCTCGGCCCGCCGTGCGGTGAGCGCCTGCTCGAACTGGGCGTCGTCCAGGACGACCACCGGGATCGTCGTGCCGTGGAACTCCTCGTGGACGACCGCGCCGAGGGCGATGATCTCGTCGACCCGGTTGAGGATGATGCCGGCCGGCCCCGTGCCGGCGACCAGCGAGTCGAGCAGCACGTAGCTGCCCGTGCTCGACCCCTTGCCCTTGGGCAGCACCACGACGGTGCCGGCGATCGACCGGCCGCACAGCGGATGGCGTGAGTCGATCACGGTGCCCGTGGCCGGATCGACGCCACCCCAGAAGCTCAGCATCTCCCGGGTCGCGACCACGTCCGCGTCGGCCTCTCCGGCCACGAGCACCTGCCCCGCGGGAAGCGTAATCACAGATCACATCCAACTACCCACGCCGCGGCAGGCGCAAGGGTCCGGTCTAGCGGACGTCTCCGGATGCCGGCGCGGCCGCGGCGGCATCGTCCATCGCGGCCTTGCGGTTCTTGGCGGCGAGGCGCTGCCGGATGTCCTCGGCGGCGACGTCGAGCGAGGCGTCGGATGCGGCCGCTGCCGCGTCGGGGTCGTGCGCCCGGGCGGCCTGGACGAGCTCACCCTGGTAGCGCCAGAGCCACTCGTTGGACTTGGCCGATTCGAGGGTGGCCTTGATGCCCACCATCTTGTACGCGCGGCACTGCAGCCACAGGTTGCGGATGCTGCTCACCAGGACGGGATTGCCACTGGCCTCGTAGAGGATGGTGAGCAGTGCCTCGTCGTGCCGCAGGTGGTCCTCACCCCGCTCCTCGGCGAGGGAGGCCTTGATGAGCTCGTACTCGGCCTCCATGCGGTCGCAGTCCTGCGGCGTGATCCGCTCGCTGCCCAGCCGGGCCGCCTCGCGCTCCAGGATCTTGCGGACGGCGTAGACGTGCACCAGCTCCTCGAGCGTGAGCCCCTTGACGACGGCGCCCTTGTGCGGTTCGCGCTGCGCGAAGCCGCCCTCCTCGAGGCGGCGGATCGCTTCGCGCACCGGCATCACACTGGTGCCGACCTGCGCGGCGACGTCGCGGATCCGCAACCGGGAACCGGCCGGCAGCTCGCCGTTGATGATCGCCTCGCGCAGCACGTCGTACACCTGGTCGGCCAGGAGTGTCGGCTGCAGCGGCGCGGAGAGGTTCACGGACAGACGATAGTCAGTCGCTCGACCGGCGTCGGCGGGACACGGCCGGCCCTCATGCCCAGAGGTCGCCGACGGTGAACCCGTTCGCGAACGGGTCGTCGGGATCGAGGACCCACGTGCTGAACCCCGAGATCCACGCCCGGCCGCTGATGGTCGGCACGACGGCGGAGTGCGGACCCACCGTCACCTCGCGGAGCAGCTCGCCGGTGTAGACGTTGCCGAGGATGCCCTGGTGGCGGAACGGCTGGTTCAGCTCGAGCTCGCCCTTGGCGTGCAGCGTGGCCATCCGTGCGCACGTCCCGGTGCCGCAGGGGCACCGGTCCACCGAGCCGGTCCAGGTCGACGGGTCGGCGAAGTCGACCGGGCCGCTCGCCACGGTGACCGCGTTCTTCCGGTCCGCCGCCGGACTGTCCGCAGGGCCGGACAGCTGGGAGATCGTGATGCCGATGCCGGGGTAGTCGGGGTGCTCGACCGGCAGCTGGTCCTGTGCCGCGCGCAGGATGAGCGAGGAGATCCGGGTGATCTCCGCAGCCCGGGACGGGACCAGCTCCAGCCCGGGGAACTGGCGCACGTCGGCGATGACGTAGAACATGCCGCCCCAGCCGACGTCGACGGTCACCCGACCGAGCTCCGGCACGTCGAGAACGGCGTCGAGGTGGGCGGCGAAGGCGGGCACGTTCTCGAAGGTCACCTGCTGGACCTTTCCGCCGCGGCACTCGGCCGTGATGCGGATGAGGCCGGCGGGCGCCTCGAGGGTGAACTCGGTCCGGGGCTCCCGCATGGGGATCATGCCGGTCTCGAGCAGGACCGTCGCCACGGCGATCGTGTTGCCGCCGCTCATCACGGGGTACTCGACCTGCTCCATGATGATGTAGCCCGCCGCGGCCTCGAGGTGCTTGGGCGGGACGATCAGGTTGCAGCACAGCGGCGGGTAGCCGCGGGGCTCCCGCAGCATGAGCATCCGGATCTGGTCGTCGTTGCCCTCGAGCCACTTCATCTGCTCGTACACCGAGTCGCCGGGGATGTGCGGCACCCCACCGGTGATGACTCGCATCGGCTCGCCGGAGTGCGTCTCCACGGCGTGCAACATCCGCGTGAAGGTCATCGGAGGCCAGTCCTCTCTGGGCGGTTCCGGCCGCGTCCGCCGGCACGTCGGATGGGGACCGGTGGCTTGTACCTTGTCGGTTCGTGAGCGAAGGCACTGGTCCGGCGAGGGACAACGCGGTCCAGTCGGTGGACCGGGCGATCTCGATCCTGCAGGTGCTCGCCCGCCGCGGGGTGTCGGGCGTCACGGAGATCTCCGTGGAACTCTCCGTGCACAAGTCCACGGTGGGCCGGCTGATCGGCACCCTGGAGTCCGCGGGGCTGGTGGAGCAGACCTCCAGCCGCGGTGGGTACCGGCTGGCCGACGGGGTCGTGCGACTGGCCGAGGGTGTGACCAAGCGGCACGACCTGACGGTCATCAGCCGCGCGGTGTGCAACGCGCTCGCCTCGGACGTCGGCGAGACGGTCAACGTCGTCGTGCGGCAGGGGCACGGCGTCGTCTCCGTCGACCAGGTGATCGGCTCCTCGGCCATCACCACCGTGAACTGGGTGGGTCAGCACAGTCCGCTGCACGTCACCTCGAGCGGCAAGGTCTTCCTGGCCAGCATGCCGCCGGTCGAACTGCAGGCGTTCCTGCGCGCCGGGCTGCCCCGCTTCACCGAGCACACCATCACCGATCCGGAGCGGCTGGTGAGCGAGCTCGCCGTCGTGCGCGACCAGGGCTACGCGTGCGCGGTGGAGGAGCAGGAGCCGGGGTTGACGGCCGTCGCCGCGCCGATCCGCTCCCTGGACGGCCGGGTCATCGCGGCCCTGGCGGTCTCGGGGCCGACGCTGCGGATCGACGAGGCCGCCATACCTCGGATCGCCGAGCCCCTCCTGGCCGCGGCCGCCTCGATCTCCGAGCGCAACGGTTACCCGAAGAGGGGCTGACGCGGCATCCCGTCGTCCTTGACCGGCCACGCCGGCAACTCTAGCGTCTGTCCCGCTGTGCGAGATGTTGTGCGATGCGCGACGCCGCAGCTGATGCGGGAGGACGTGGGGCTGACCGTGCAGGGGCCGATGACCGTGGACGTCCGGGCGCTCTCCGCCGAGCGCCTGGCGCGCGCGCGAGCAGCGATGCACGCGGCCGACCTGCCCGCGGCGTTGCTCTTCGATCCGGCCAACGTCCGGTACGCCACCTGCGACGGGCAGTTCCTGGTCTTCAACATGCACTGCTCGCACCGGTGGGCCCTGGTCTTCGCCGAGGGCGATCCGGTCCTGTGGGAGGGCGGCGACCAGGTGCACGTGGCCCGCTCGCGGTGGGACGGCGAGATCCGGGAGGCGACCGGCTTCACGTTCTTCGGCTCCGGCCCGAACACCGGTCGGGACGCCGCCACGGCCATCGACGAGGTGGTCGCCGAGCTGACCGCCCGGGGCCTGCGGGACGAGCCGCTCGGGGTGGACCGTGCCGAGGCGGTCGCCTTCGTCGAGCTGGCCGCCCGTGGGGTCCGCGTCGTCGACGCGGTGCCGGTCCTCGAGACCGCGCGCGCCGTCAAGACGCCACTGGAACTGGCGATCCACCGCGACAACGCGCGCCTGGTCGACGAGGCGATCGTCGCCTTCCTGCCGCACCTGACGCCCGGCCGCACCGAGAACGAGCTGTGGGCCCTGCTGGCCCGCGAGACGTACGCGCACGGCTCGCTGCACGCCGAGGCGAGGCTGCTCTGCTCGGGGCCCCGCACCAACCCGTGGATGCAGGAGGCGACCCATCGCGCGGTCGAGGACGGCGACCTGGTGGCGTTCGACACCGACCTGGTCGGCCCGTACGGCTACCTGACCGACATCTCGCGCACCTACCTGTGCGGCGACCGTCCGCCCACGAGGGAGCAGCGCGAGGTCTACTCGGCCGCCTACGACTTCGTGCACGAGAGCATCCCGGAGTTCGTCGCCGGACGCAGCTTCGGGGAGCTGGGGGAGCTGCTCGGCCCCCGCATCCCCGAGCGGTACCGGCAGCAGAAGTACCCCTTCATCGCGCACGGCTGCGGCGCCGTCGACGAGTACCCCGTGATCAAGGCCGGTGACCACCACGCGGGCGTGCTCGAGCCGGGGATGGTGCTCAGCGTCGAGGGGTACATGGGCGCGGTCGGCGGCACCGTGGGCGCCAAGTACGAGGAGCAGATCGTCGTCACCGACGGCGCCCCGGAGCTCATCTCGCACGCTCCGGGGGACGACCGGCTCCGGTGAGCGGCGCCCGCCGGGTCCCGGCGGGCGCCGCTGCCGCACACGCAAGAACCGGTCAGCGGCCGTGGTTGTGCATCACGTGCTTGGTGCGGGAGTAGTCGTCGAGCGCGTAGATCGACAGGTCGCGGCCGTACCCCGAGCCCTTGAACCCTCCCCAGGGCACCTCGTTGGCGAGCACGAGGTGGGAGTTCACCCAGACCGTGCCGGCGTCGAGGCGCGCCGCCACGGCGTGGCTGCGACGGGCGTCGTTCGTCCACACCGAGGCGGACAGGCCGAGCCGCACGCTGTTGGCCCGTTCGACGGCCTCGTCCTCGTCGGAGAAGGTCTCGACCGTCACCACGGGACCGAAGATCTCCTCCACCGTGCACGCCGCGCGGGCGGGCACGTCGACCAGCACGGTCGGCTCGACGAAGAAGCCCGTTCCGTCGACCGCCCCACCGCCGACCGCCGCGCGGGCGCCCTCGCTGACGGCCCGCTCGAGGTGGCCGAGCACGCGGTCGTAGTGCGCCTTGGACACCAGCGGGCCGACCTCCACGTCGTCGCCCGCGGCCGGCTCGCCGACGACCAGCTCGCGCACCTGCGCCACCAGACGCTCGACGAACGCGTCGGCGACCGACTCGTGCACGAGCACCCGGCAGGCGGCGCCGCACTCCTGCCCGCTGTTGTAGAAGCTGGCCGCGCGCAGCGACGTGGCCGCCAGGTCGAGGTCGGCGTCCTCGAAGACCAGCACCGGCGCCTTGCCGCCCAGCTCCAGGTGGACCCGCTTGAGGCTCTCGGCGGCGGCGCGCGCCACCGCTCGGCCGCTGCCGACCGACCCGGTCAGCGCGATCATGTCGATGTCGGGGTGGGCCGCCAGGGCCTCCCCGACGACGGGGCCGAGGCCGGTCACGACGTTCAGCACGCCGGCGGGGAGCAGGTCGGCGACCAGCTCGGCCAGCTTCAGCGTGGTCAGCGGCGTCTGCTCGGACGGCTTGATCACGACGGTGTTGCCGGCCGCGAGGATCGGCGCGAGCTTCCAGGCCGCCATCAGCAGCGGGTAGTTCCACGGGGTGACGACGCCCACCACGCCGAGCGGCTCGCGCAGGATCACCGACAGGTGGTCCTTGGCGTAGTCCCCGGCAGCCAGCGACGTGGTCGCGCGCAGCGCGCCGGCCATGAAGCGGAAGGTGTCGATGGTGCCGTCGACGTCGTCGCGGGCCACCGACATCGGCTTGCCCGTGTTGGCCGACTCCAGCGAGACCAGGACGTCGTGGTGCTGCGCGATGCGGTCGGCCACGGCGTGCAGCAGCTCCGAACGCTCCTTGGGCACGAGACCGGCCCACGCGGGCCGGGCCCGCAGCGCGGCGGCCACCGCGGCATCGACATCGGCAGCGGTGCCCTGGGCGACGCGCGCGATCACCTCCTCCGACGCGGGGTCGACGACGTCGAGCAGCTCGGCGTCCGGGGTGTCGCGGAAGGACCCGTCGATGAAGTGCCCGGCCGGTGGCAGCGAGGCCGGGTCGAAGGTGTGGGCTCCTCCGGCGCGCCGGACGACGTCGGCGCGCGGGGCGGTGAGGGACATGGACTTCCTCCTCGGGTCGTGGGTGGTCGTAGGGGGACGGCGACGGACCGGCTGGATCGACGTCGTCAGCCGACGGTCACCGGCTCCCGGACGGGGGCCGGCGGGAGGGCCGACGCGAGCCGCGAGATGGTCGCGGCCACCTCGCCGTCGAGGGGCAGCACGGGCAGCCGCGGGTTGCCGATCGCGAAGCCCGTCGCGCCGAGCGCGGTCTTGACCGCGGCGCTGAACGGCGCGGCCATGATCGCGTCGATCAGCGGGTACACCTGCTCCCACTCGCCACGCGCCCGGTCCAGGTCGCCGTCGCTCATGGCGGCGTGGATGGAGACCAGCTGGGCTGCGATCACGTTGGCGGTGCCGGCCATGACTCCCGCCGCCCCCTCCGCCAGTGCGGCGAGCAGCAGCGAGTCCCAGCCGACGAAGGTCGACACCACGTCGCCGTGGTTGTGGATGAGCTGCCCGGCCTGCGCGAGGTCGGGGGAGGTGTTCTTGACGTACCGGATGTTCTCGACCTCGCGGGCGAGTTCGCCGACCAGGTCCGGCGTCATGTCGACCCCCGTCGCGACCGGCAGGTTGTACAGCATGACCGGGATGCCCACCGACTCGGCGACGGTGCGCAGGTAGCGCTTCGTCTCCTCGATGGTGAGCGGCTCGTAGTACGGCGCCACCACCATCAGCACGGAGGCGCCCGCCTGCTCGGCGTGGCGGGACAGCTCGATGGCCTCGGCCGTCGACTGGGCGCCGGTCTGTGCCACCACCGGCACCCGGCCCGCCGTCTGGTCGATCACCGTCTCGACGACGTGTCGGCGCTCGGCGCCGCTCAGCGTGGTGAACTCGCCGGTCGACCCGCACGCCACGACGCCGTGCACGCCGCCGTCGATGTTGCGGTCGACCACGCGTCGCAGGGTGGCCTCGTCGACGCGCTGGTCGCCGTCGAAGGGGGTGAGCAGGGCGGACAGGACGCCGCGAAGCGGTGCGGACATGACGAGGGCTCCTTGCTGCTGGGGGTCGATGAGGGCGGGGGTCAGGACGGCGACGCGGCCGGCGGGACCGGGGGCGTCGGAGGGGCGACCCGGTCGGCGTCCAGGGCGAGCTCTGCGGCACCGGCCGCGGCCAGGCCCGTGTACACCGCGGTCTCGGTGTACTGGGTGCCGAGGTAGTCGCCGGCGAGCAGCACCCGGCTGTCGCGGCGGGTGAGGATCGGCTGCAGCTTGGCGCGGCCGGGGAAGCTGTACACCGACCCCTCGGGCCACCGGGCCACCTCGGCCTCCACCAGGGAGGACATCGAGCCGGGCAGCACCTGGTCGAGGTCGTCGACGTAGGTCTTGAGGATGGTCTCGTCGTCCTGCTCGAGGAGCTGTCGGGCGAGCCCGGCGGGGGAGAAGGCCATGAAGCTGCTGCCCGGGAGTCGCTCCGGACTGACGCCGTGCACGTTGTTGCTCATGTTGAGCACCACGTTGAAGGAGCGCTTGGGGGTGGCGATCGCGTAGGTGCCGTCCCACGGGCACGGGCCGGCCTCGTCGGTGAGGAACGCCGCACTCACGAACGGGCCGTACCTGACCTGCGCGAGGGCCTCCGTGACGTCGGCGTCGAGGTCGACCGCGATCCGGGAGCTCACGCCGGCCGGGGTGGCCAGCACGACGCACCGGGCCTGGACCTCGTGGTCGACGCCGCCCTGGGTGTAGCGCACGACCACCGAGCCCTTCCGGTGCACCACCTCCTGCACCGCGGCGCCGAGCTGCACCCGTGCGCCGAGCG
This sequence comes from Geodermatophilus sp. SYSU D01176, assembly GCF_054050015.1. Classification (NCBI taxonomy): domain Bacteria; kingdom Bacillati; phylum Actinomycetota; class Actinomycetes; order Geodermatophilales; family Geodermatophilaceae; genus Geodermatophilus; species Geodermatophilus sp. SYSU D01176. The sequence continues at coordinate 18,529 of NZ_JBJGYN010000041.1, forward strand.
CCGCGGCGATCCCCTCGGTGAGCGTGGAGGGTCCGCCGACGATGCTGTGCGACAGGCCCGCGCCCAGGTTCCAGACGAGGTTGAAGTACCCGATGCCGGCCCCGGCGGAGATCTCGTGCATCTCCGCCGACGACCTGGTGACCGTGGGCTTGAAGAGCGCCTCGGCGTCCTCGGTCAGCTCACCGACGTAGTCGGCGAAGGAGATGTCGTTCTTGAAGTCGTAGACCCGCTGCTGCCGGGTGGCCTCGTCCTCGCCCGGGCGGCGCTTGACCAGCCGGCCGTAGCGCGCCACGCCCAGGCGCACCTTGGCGCCGGCCCGGATCAGGCTCGCGCGGTCCCGCCACGACATGGGCACCCGGAACGGGAAGGTCTCCACCCGGCCGCTGAGCAGCAGGCGGCCGTTCATGCTCAGGCCTGCCAGGTTCCCGGGCACCGGCCGCGACTCGAACCCGGTGTCCTGCAGCAGCCACTGGGTCGACGAGGCGGGGCTGCCGTCGTAGACGTGCCCGCCCCAGTTCATCCAGTAGCGGCCACGACGCTCGGAGCGGATGCGGCCGCCGACCCGATCGCCGGCCTCGAGCAGCACGGTGTCCCGGTCGCGCAGCCTCCATGCCGCCGCCAGGCCGGCGATGCCACCCCCGACCACCACCACGTCCTTCACTGCATCCTCCAGGGATCGGTGCTGAGGCCGTTGCCCTCAAGACGCCGGGACCGATCGACTCCGGTCGCGGTCGACGGGGCGTTGACGACATGACGCAGATCACCCTAGGGTGTGATCACAGATCACTTCAAGAGGCACAGTGACCTGCGTCGGACGGGCCGGAGGGGTGGCGTTGCGGTGTATGGGGACGACGACCCAGCGGGTCCTGCCGGACGCGGGCAGCACCGGGAGCCGCTCGGCGAACGGGCGCCCGCGCGACGGCGGCTCGACGCCGGTGACCGTCTCCGTTCGACAACGGTGACTTCCCCGGCCTGACGGCACGCACGAGGATCGCCATCGAGTGCACGAGGTACTCGTTCAGCTCTCCGGCCCTGCAGCGGCCGACCACACTCACCGACGGGAGCCCGCCATGAACGCCATCGTGGCACGCGACACCTACAAGGTCTTCGGCAAACGACCCGAGCGGGGGGTCGCGCGGCTGCGTGACGGCGCGACCCGCGAGGACCTCCGCAAGGACGGCCTCACCGCCGCGGTGATCGACGCGAGCTTCGACGTCCGCGAGGGCGAGATCTTCGTGGTCATGGGGCTGTCGGGTTCGGGGAAGTCGACGCTGATCCGCATGGTGAACGGGCTGCTGGAGCCGACGGCCGGCGAGCTGCTCGTCTACGGCGACGACGTGGTGACGATGAACCAGCAGCAGCTGCGGGTCATGCGCCGCGAGAAGGTCAGCATGGTCTTCCAGCACTTCGCGCTCTTCCCGCACCGCACGGTGGGGCAGAACGCCGCCTACGGCCTGCACGTCCAGGGCATCCCGAAGCACGAGTGCGAGCCCCGCGCCAAGGAGGCCCTGCGCCTGGTCGGCCTCAAGGGCTGGGAGGACTCGTTCCCCGGTCAGCTGTCCGGCGGCATGCGCCAGCGCGTCGGCCTGGCCAGGGCCCTGGCGGCGGGCACCAACATCATGCTGATGGACGAGGCGTTCAGTGCCCTGGACCCGCTCATCAAGCGCGAGATGCAGGACCAGCTGGTCGACCTGCAGCACAAGCTGGGCAAGACGATCCTCTTCATCACGCACGACCTGAACGAGGCCATGCGCCTCGGCGACCGGATCGCCATGATGAAGGACGGCCGGATCGTCCAGATCGGCACGGCCGAGCAGATCCTCAACGAACCCGCTGACGACTACGTCTCCCAGTTCGTCCAGGACGTCGACCGCACCCGGGTGCTGACCGCCGGGAGCGTCATGGTGCCGCCGGTGGCCGTCGGCCAGGACCAGGGCCCGGACGTCGCACAGCAGTTGATGCGCCAGCACCGGACGACCCGCCTCTTCGTCGTCGACCGCGACCAGACCCTGCGCGGCGCCGTCGACGAGGAACGGGTGGCGGCCGCCGTGCGCGACGGTGCCCGCACCCTCGACGACATCGTGGACGACCGGGTGCTCAGCGTGTCCCCGGACGCCCGGCTGTCCGAGCTGCTGTCGATGAGCGCGGCGAGCCCCGATGCCCTCGCGGTGGTCGACGGCGGACGGCACCTCATGGGCGCGATCGCGCGAGTCACCGTGCTGAGGGCCCTGGCCCAGTGCTCGAACACGGCGCAGGACGACGACACGACCCACGAGGTGAGCGGCCGGGCCCCGCTCTCGGCGCGCACGGAGGCGATGGCGCGATGAACACGACCCCACTGGCGATCGAGGTGCCCCGGGTTCCCGTCGGCGACACGATCGAACAGTTCTTCGACTGGCTGACCACGGCGCTCGGCGCCTTCTTCGACGTGCTCAGTGACGTCCTGGGCTCGGTCGTCGACGGGTTCATCGCGCTGCTCCAGGCGCCCGACCCGGTCGTCCTGGCGGTGGTCTTCGCCCTGTTCGGCCTGCTGATGGGCGGATGGCGGCTGGGACTCGTCTCGCTCCTGGGCCTGCTGCTGGTCATCAGCATGGAGCAGTGGGACGCCGCCATGCAGACGTTGGCCCTGGTCCTGGTCTCCGCCCTGGGGGCGTTGATCGTGGCGATCCCGCTGGGCATCTGGGCGGCCAGCAGTCGACGGGCCAGCGCGGTCCTCCGACCGGTCATGGACCTGATGCAGACCATGCCGGCCTTCGTGTGGCTGGTCCCCGTGGTCACGCTGTTCAGCATCGGCGTCGTGCCCGGCGTCATCGCGACGATCATCTTCGCCCTGCCGCCCGGCGTCCGGCTCACCGAGCTCGGCATCCGCCACGTCGACCACGAGATCGTCGAGGCCTCCCACGCGTTCGGCTCCACCCCGCGGCAGACGCTCTTCGGCGTGCAACTGCCGCTGGCGCTGCCGACGATCATGGCCGGCGTCAACCAGGTCATCATGCTGGCCCTCTCCATGGCGGTGATCGCCGGCCTCGTGGGAGCCGAGGGGCTCGGCGGGGCGGTGACGGCAGCCATCGCGACGCTGAACCTCGGTCTCGGGTTCGAGGCGGGACTGTCCGTGGTCGTCCTCGCCATCTACCTCGACCGCGTCACGGCCTCCATCGGGCACGGGAAGGGCGGGGGTGTGCTCCGCAAGCTGCGCCGCAGGAGGCGGCCGGCCGCCGAGGAGACCTCCGTCGAGGACGAGACGTGGCAGGAGGAGGAGCCGGCCGTACCGGACGAGGTCCCCAGCAAGATCGGCGCGTAGCGCCGGACAGCTTCCCCACCCATCGAGAGGAACGCGAATGACCCAGCGACACCTGACCTTCCGGCTCCGGCTCGGCGTGGCCGTGACGGCGCTCGCCATGACGACGGCCGCCTGCGGCGGCGGCAGCGAGAGCGGCAGTGGGGAGGGCGGCGACAGTGCCGCGGGCGGCACGACCATCACCATGGGCGTCATCCCCGGCTGGACCGACGAGACCGCCACGACGTACCTGCTCAAGGACGTCCTGGAGGACAACGGCTACACCGTCGAGGTCACCGAGCTCAGCGACAACGCGCCGATGTACACGGCTCTGGCCAACGGGGACATCGACGTCCTGTCGTCCTCCTGGCTGGAGATGACGCACAAGACCTACATGGACGAGTACGGCGAGAACCTCGAGGACCTGGGCGTCTACTACGAGGGGGCGACCTCCTTCCTCGCCGTGCCCGACTACGTCGACATCACCTCCATCGAGGAGCTGCCCGCCCGCGCCGACGAGTTCGGCGGCCGGGTCGTCGGCATCGAGCCGGGGGCAGGGCTCACGAAGATGACGCAGGAGAGCGTCTTCCCGGCCTACGGGCTCGACGAGGGCTTCGAGCTGCAGCTGTCCTCGACGGCCGCGATGCTCACCGAGCTCCAGAACGCCATCGACGCGGAGGAGCCGATCGTGGTGACGATGTGGAAGCCGTTCTGGGCGAACCTGACCTTCCCCATCCGGGCGCTCGAGGACCCGAAGGGCGCCTACGGCGAGCCGGAGAACCTGCACGTCCTCGCGCGGGAGGGTTTCTCCGAGGACCAGCCCGAGGTCGCGGCGATGCTGGAGAACTTCACGCTCACCGACGAGCAGTTCGGCAGCCTCGAGAACATGGTCGTCAACGAGTTCGGCGAGGGCGAGGAGGAGAAGGCCGTCGCGGCGTGGCTCGAGCAGAACCCGGACTACGGCACGGCCCTCGCCAGCCACCTCCAGGGCTGACGCACCGCGGTACAGCGCCCCGTCTCCTGGCTCGGTCAGCCGGAGGCGGGGCGCTGCGCCGTTCCCCGACCCGGACAGCACACCTCACTCCCACGGTCGACACGATGAGGTGAGGGCGAGAGCGGGTCAGCCGGCCGCCGCGGCCAGGGCTGCGAGGCGGTCGTGCAGGTCGCGCGGCACGGGGCAGGACGTCGCCTCGCGGAACGTCGTCCAGACGTCGGGCTGGGCGCCGTGCTCGGTGCGCCACCGCTCGAGCTGCGCGGCCAGGCGGGCGCCGTAGCCGGGGTCGAGCAGATCGGTCGACACCGCGACGACGACCACGCCGATCGAGGGCGACTCGGCCCCCCGGTCGAACGGTGCCGCGTCGCTGGAGAACCGGCCGCCGGCCAGCGTCGCCAGCAGCTCGACGAGCAGGGCGACGTTGCCGCCCTTGTAGCCGCCGAACGGCAGGAGTGCGCCCTCGAGGCCGGCTGCCGCAGACGTGGTCGGTCCACCCTCGCGGTCGACCGCCCACGTGTCGGGGATCTGCTCCCCGCGGAGCGCGGCGTCGCGCACCGTCACCCACGCTGTCGCGCTCGTGGCCTGGTCGACGGCGAGCCGCCGGCCCCCGGGCAGCGGCACGCCGAAGGCGAACGGGTTGGACCCCAGCACCGGGCCGCGCGCCCCGGCCACCGTCATGAGCGCGGGGGAGTTCGCGCACGCCAGGCCCAGGAGCCCGCGCCGGTTGAGCCGGCGCACGTAGTGGTCCAGCTCACCGGCGGTGAAGCTCCGCCGCAGGGCCACCGCGGCCAGCCCGTACTCGGCCGCGGCGCGGCACAGCCCGGCCAGGGCGACGTCGAAGCCGTGCTGCGCCACGCCACCCCGGCAGTCGACCGCGGAGATCACCGCCGAGACCTGTCGCACCTCGGGTTCGACGCCGGCCGCGATCCGCCCGGTCCCGAAGCCGTCGACGTAGTCCAGCAGGTGCGTCAGGCCGAGAGCGGACCGGCCGAGCAGCTCGGCCTGGACCGCCGCCTCGGCGAGCACCGTCGCCTGTGCCGGGGCAGCGCCGGCCGCCCGGAGCGCGCGCTCGCACAGTGTCGTGAGCGCGCCCCGGTCGAGGACCACGGGATCGGTGTCGGTGTCTCGTGCACCGGGACGGGATCCAGGACGGCGGGGAGGAGTCGGCATCGGACCTCGGGGGCTCGGCCGCCCACGGGCGGCGGGTTCGTGCGGCCGGCACGGCCGGACGGCGGGACCCGGCGGAACATAGATGTGATCACACCGGGGCGGCAAGAGGGCCGACTTCGAGGCGGCTGGATGCAGGGTCTTGTGTGATGTGTGATCACAGATTAGGTTTAAGTGCAGCGCGTCACATGCGAACCGCCCTTGCGGATCCCCGGAGGAACCATGCCGAACCGCCTTCTGCTCGCCGCCTCGGAGAACAAGACCCTCGAGAAGGTGACGAGTTCGAGCCGGCTCACCCGCCCCATCGTGCAGCGCTACGTGGCCGGCACGACGCTGGACGAGGCGCTGACCGTGACCGAGCAGCTCAACGAGCTCGGCATCCAGGTGAGCCTCGACCTGCTCGGTGAGTCGGTCACCGATCTCGCGGAGTCCCGTCGCGCCACGGAGGAGTACCTCCGCGCCATCGAGCAGATGGTGACGAGGACCAAGGACTCGACGCTGTCGGTCAAGCTGTCGCAGCTGGGCGTCACGCTGTCGCCCGCCGAGTGCGAGGCCAACCTCCGCCGGCTGCTGGAGGCGGCACGGCAGCGCGGCAGCGAGGTCGAGGTCGACATGGAACACAGCTCGGCCGGCCGCGAGACCTTCGCCATCGTCCGCCGGATCCACGCCGAGTACCCCGAGACCCGGCTGGCCGTGCAGGCCTGCATGCGCTCCACCCTGCAGGACCTGGCCGACTTCGGCGGCGCGCCGCTGAAGATCCGCCTGGTCAAGGGAGCGTTCGACGAGCGGCCGGATCTCGCCATCCGCAACCGGGACGACGTCACGGCCCAGTACAGGTACCTGGCTCGCTGGGCGCTGCAGCGCCTGCCCGACCCGGCCTTCGGCACCCACGACGACGCCTGCATCGACGAGGTGAAGCGGGCTGCCGCCGAGCTGGGGATCGGCAAGCGGGACTTCGAGTTCCAGATGCTGCACGGCGTGCGCCGTCCCCTGCAGGAGCAGCTCGTCCGCGAGGGCTACCGGGTGCGCGTCTACCTGCCCTACGGCGAGCAGTGGTACCCCTACCTCATGCGCCGGATGGCGGAGAAGCCGGCGAACCTGCTGCTCTTCCTGCGCTCGGTCGTCAGCAGGTGAGTGCACCGGCCCGGCTCGAGGTCGTGCCGACGCTGCTGGCCGACCGGGTGCACGAGGCCCTGGCCGAGCAGATCTTCACCGGCGAGCGCGCCGCCGGGAGTCGGCTGCGGGTGCGCGAGCTCGCCGAGCAGTTCGGCACCAGCGTCATGCCGGTGCGCGAGGCCGTCGCCCGGCTGGTCCGCACCGGCCTGGCGGTCAGCCACCCCCACCGCGGCGCCCGCGTGCGCGAGTTCACGACCCGCGAGCTGATCCACATCTACGAGGTCCGCGCACTCCTCGAGGTGGAGGCGACCCGGCAGGGCGCGGCGGCCGTCACCGACGACGACCTCGAGCACATGCGCGCCGCCGGCAACCGCATGTACCGGGCGGTGGTCGAGCACCGCATCCACGACGCCCTCGACGAGGACGAGGCGTTGCTGTCGTGCCTGTACCGGCGCGGCGGCAACCAGGTCCTGTCCGACACGATCAGCACCCTGTGGAGCCAGTGCCGCGCCTACAAGGTGATCGGCGCCCGGGCCGCCCTCCACCAGCACGACACCTCCCTGTGGCGGCCGCAGGGCCTGCTCATCGAGGCGCTCGCCGCGCGCGACACCGGCCTGGCCGTGCGCATCACCCAGGAGTCGGTCGAGGCCGCCCGCCGGCGGCTCGAGACCGAGATCGCCTGAGGAAGGACCCCCTGCTCCCCGCCATCCAAGGACCCCGCAGGGGGCCGTTCCAACCCCCAACCGTTGGGCCCCGGCCCAGGACGAGAGAAGGACCCCCATGACCAGCGTCGCCGCGAACCCCCGGGTGCCCGCGCCCGTCAACGAGCCCGTCCGCGACTTCCGGCCCGGCTCGCCGGAGTCCGCCGCCGTGTCCGTGCGGATCGCCGAACTCCGGTCGACCGTGACCGAGATCCCGCACGTGATCGCCGGGGAGCGACGGTTCACCGGCGCCGGCACCGACGTCGTCGAGCCGCACGCCCACCGCAGCGTGGTCGGCCGGCTGGCCGAGGCCGACGAGGACGTGACGAAGGCGGCGATCGAGGCGGCCCTCGACGCCCAGGCGTCCTGGTCGCGCACCCCGTGGTGGGAGCGCGCGGCGATCTTCCTGCGCGCGGGCGACCTGGCGGCCGGCAAGTACCGGGACGAGCTCGTCGCCACCACGATGGTGGGGCAGTCCAAGACCTTCCACCAGGCCGAGATCGACGCGGCCTGCGAGTTCGCCGACTTCATGCGCTACAACACCCACCTGGCGCAGCAGATCTACGCCGACCAGCCGGCGTCCCTGCCGGGCGACATCAACACCCTCGACCAGCGGCCCCTCGAGGGCTTCGTGCTGGCGCTGACGCCGTTCAACTTCACCGCGATCGGCGTCAACCTGCCCTCCACGCCCGCGCTCATGGGCAACACGGTGGTCTGGAAGCCCTCGGAGAAGTCCGCGCTCAGCAGCGAGGTGAGCATGCGGGTCCTCGAGGAGGCCGGCCTGCCGCCCGGCGTCATCAACGTGGTCAACGGATCCGGCCAGCTGGTGGCGGAGACCGCCGTCGCCAGCCGGGACTTCGCGGGGCTGTCCTTCACCGGTTCCACCACCGTGTTCAAGAACCTCTGGAAGGCCGTCGGCACCAACATCGACGCCTACCGCTCCTTCCCCCGGCTCGTCGGCGAGACCGGGGGCAAGAACGCCGTCGTGGTGCACCCGTCCGCCGACCCGGACGCGGTGCGCACCGCGCTGGTGCGGTCGGCCTACGAGTACCAGGGGCAGAAGTGCTCGGCGGCGTCGCGCGCCTACGTCGCCCGCTCGATCTGGGACAAGATCTCCGACGAGCTGGTCGACGTCGTGCGGTCCCTGCCGGTCGGCGACCCCACCCGCCACGAGACGTACGTCGGCGCCGTCATCGACCAGACGGCCGCTCGTCGCCTGCAGGACGCCTTCGACCGCGCCGAGGCCACCGGCACCCACACGCTGCTGGCCGGCGGCACCACCGACACCGACACTGGCTGGTTCGTTCGGCCGACCCTCTACACCAGCACCGACCCGTCGGCGTTCAGCATGTGCGAGGAGTTCTTCGGGCCCATGCTGACCGTCCACGTGTTCGACGACGGCGACTGGGCGCAGGTGCTGCGCACCGTCGACGCCACGAGCGACTACGCCCTCACCATGTCGGTCTTCGCCGCCGACCGCAGGGCCATCTCGACGGCGCTGGACGTCCTGCGCAACGCCTCGGGCATGACCTACGTCAACGACAAGCCCACCGGCGCCCTCATGGGCCAGGTCTCCTTCGGTGGCGGCCGCGGCTCGGGCACGAACGACAAGACCGGGTCGCGGCTGGCGCTGCAGCGGTGGATCTCGCCGCGGTTCATCAAGGAGAACCTCAGCCCCGCGACCGACTGGACCTATCCCTACCTCGCGCGCTGACCACACCCGCCGCCCGGACAAACCTGGAGCACCGACGACGATGTCTCCCTCGGCCACCACCGACCTGCCCGTCCGCCCGCCCGGTCCGGACGCCGGTACCGCAGGCAACCAGGCGCTGCAGGACGCCCGCAGCCAGCTCGCCCACGCGGTGTCGGTGCTCGACTACGACCGCGGCCTGCACGACATGCTGGCCAGCTCGCGCCGGGAGCTGCGGGTGTGCGTGCCCCTGCGCCGGGACAGCGGCGAGTACGAGGTGCTCACCGGCTACCGGGTGCAGCACAACCTGGCCCGGGGGCCGGCCAAGGGCGGCCTGCGCTACTCGCCCGACGTCAGCCTCGACGAGGTGCGCGCGCTGGCCATCTGGATGACCTGGAAGTGCGCCCTGGTCGACCTGCCCTACGGGGGCGCCAAGGGCGGGGTCACCATCGACCCCAGCCGGTACTCGCGCCGCGAGCTCGAGCGGGTGACCCGGCGCTACACCAGCGAGATCCTGCCGATCATCGGGCCCGAGCGCGACATCCCCGCCCCCGACATCGGCACCGACGAGACCACGATGGCCTGGGTGATGGACACCTACTCCGTCTCCCAGGGCTACACCGTGCCGGGGGTGGTCACGGGCAAGCCGTTCAGCCTCGGCGGGTCGCGAGGCCGGCCGTCGGCGACCTCGCTCGGCGTATTCGAGGCCGCGCGCCTCGCTCTCGCGCACCGCGGCATCCCGCTGAGCAGCTGCACCGCGGCGGTCCAGGGCTTCGGCAAGGTGGGGGCGGACGCCGCCGGGTACCTCGCCGAGGCCGGCGTCACGGTCCGAGCGGTCAGCGACCGCTTCGGCGCCGTCCACAACGCGACGGGGCTGGACGTCGAGGCCCTCCGTGCCCACTGCGCGCGCACCGGCACCGTCGTCGGCTTCGCCGGGGCGGAGCCGCTCGACCCGGCCGAGCTGCTCACCCTGGACGTCACCCTGCTGGTGCCGGCGGCGGTGGAGAGCGTGCTGACCAGGGAGAACGCCGCCCGGGTCCGGGCCGAGGTCGTCGTCGAGGGGGCCAACGGCCCCACCACGACGGAGGCCGACGAGATCCTGGACGACCGCGACGTCCTGGTCGTGCCCGACATCCTCGCCAACGCCGGCGGGGTCGTCGTGTCCTACTTCGAGTGGGTGCAGGCCAACCAGGCGTACTGGTGGACCCAGGCCGAGGTCGAGGAGCGGCTGCGGGCACGGATGGCGGCGGCCTGGAGGGACGTGCTCGAGACCTCCGCCGACTACTCGCTGACGCTGCGCCAGGCGGCCACCGTCCTCGCCGTCAAGCGCGTCGCCGAGGCACACCTGCGCCGCGGCCTGTACCCCTGAGCAGGGCTCAGGTCAGCCGGGTCAGCACCCGAGCCAGGGCCTCGGCGCCGGCCTCGACGTCGGCGTCCTCGGCGTGCTCGTCGGGGGCGTGCGAGACGCCGCTGGGGTTGCGGACGAACAGCATCGCGGTCGGCACGAACGGCGCGAGCACGCCGGCGTCGTGACCCGCCCCGGTGGGCAGCAGCGGAGCCGACGGCAGGGCGGTCGACAGCTCGTCCCGCAGCCTCGGGTCGAAGTGCGCCGTCGGGCTGTACGACTCCTCGGTGAGCGTGCTCGAGCAGCCTTCGTCGAGGGCGATCTCCTCGGCGCGCCGGCCGATCGTCCTCACCAGGTCCCGCACGACCCCGTCGTCGGGATGACGGACGTCGAGCGACAGCCGCACCGACGAGGCGATCACGTTCGAGCCGCCCGGCACCGGCCGGAGCTTGCCCACGGTGGCGCGGGCGTCCGGCACGCCGCAGGCGGCGTCCCGGACGGCGAGGACCACCCGGGCGGCCGCGGTCATCGGGTCACGGCGGTCGGCCATGAGCGTGGTGCCCGCGTGGTTGCCCTGGCCGTCCAGCCGCAGCGACCACCGGCCGTGGCCGAGGATGCTGGTGCCGATGGCAACCGGTGACCCGAGGTCGACCAGCCCGCGGCCCTGCTCCACGTGCAGTTCGACGAAGGCGCCGATGGCGGCCAGTCGCTCGGGATCGGGCCCCATCGCGTCGGGGTCCAGCCCGTTGCGCCGGGCGAGGTCGGCGAGGCTGGTGCCGTCGTCGTCCCGCAGGCCCAGCGCCCGACCCGGGTCGACGGTGCCGGCCATCAGTCCCGAGCCCAGGCAGGCGAGCCCGAAGCGGGACCCCTCCTCCTCCGGGAAGACCACCACGGCGATCGGCCGGGTGGGGGAGTGGCCCTGCGCCCGGAGCCGGGCGACCGCGGCGAGTGCCGAGGCGACGCCCAGCGGACCGTCGAAGGCGCCGCCGCCGGGCACGGAGTCGAGGTGGCTGCCGGTCACGACGGCGTTCCGGCGCGGCGCGCCGGGCACGTCCTGCCACGCCCACAGGGCCCCGTTGCGGTCGGTCTCCACCTCGAGGTCGAGGCGCTCGGCCTGCTCGACGAACCAGTCGCGCAGCGACAGCTCGGCGTCGGAGAAGACCGGCCGGCTGTAGCCCCCGCGGAGGGGGTCGCGCCCGACGTCGCGGATGCCCGCCATCAGGTCGACGGCCCTCATGCCGCGCGCACCAGCCACTCCTCCGGGAGGAGGACGCGCCCCGCCTCGTCCCCGCTCGCCGCGGCCGTCGCGGCGGCGTGGGCGCCGATCAACGGCGCGAACTTCGCGCCGTGACCGGAGCACGGCGAGAGCACGGTGATCCCCTCGCAGCGGTCGAGCACGAAGTCCTGCGTCGGCGTGTTGGTGAAGATGCACGTGGTCTCCGCGTACGACTGGGGCGCGACCCCCGGCAGGTGCCGGCGCACGTACTCGACGACCCGCTCCCGGTTGGCCGCGCTGACGGTGCCGTCCTGATCGGCCGCCGAGGGCAGCACCTTGCCGCCGTTGTACTCGGCCACCTTCTGCCCGCGGAAGTCCGCGTCGCGGCCACCGGGCAGCCCGTAGGTCTGCATCGCCTCGGACTTGTGGATGAACGTCGGCCACGGGATCGAGGCCTCGCCACCGGAGTCGTCGAGGTAGGGGAAGTGGTACGCCTGCTCCTGGCGCACCTCCAGGGCGGGGAACCGGTCGAGGAAGCTGCCCGGCAGGCCCAGGGAGCCCAGCAGCCGCGGCAGCCAGCCGCCGGCCGCGACGACGAGTCGCTCGGCGTCCAGAGCTCGGCCGTCGCGACTCCTCAGGTCGTAGCCGGTCGCGGTCCGGCGGACCGAGTCCAGCTCCCATCCGGTCTCCAGGCGGGCGCCGTGCGCCTGCGCCTGCCCGAGCATGCTGCCCACCGCGTTCTCGGCGTCGATGACGCCGGCGTCGGCGTGCCACAGCACCGGGCTGTCGAAGGCGAACTGCGGCCAGCGCGCGGCCGCCTGGTCGGGGTCCAGGAGCTCGTGCTCGATGCCGACCCGCTCGAGCGTGCGCGCCAGCTGGTCGGGCTCGCGCAGGGTGCCGAAGTCCAGCGACCCGGTCGGGGTGATGAGCTGCCTCTCGCTGAGCGACTCGAGCAGGGACCACAGGGCGCGGCTGCGCCGCACCAGCCGGGTGTACAGCTCCGACGGGTAGGCGTGCCGGAAGATCCGGGCCGAGCCGTGCGAGCTGCCGGCCGGATCGGCCGGGCGCCCCCGCTCGACGACGGTCACGTCGTGCCCTGCGGCGGCGAGCTGCCAGGCGGTGGCGGCCCCGGCCAGGCCGGCGCCCACGACGACGAATCGGGACTGCTCCGTGTTCATCCGTGCCTTCTCCCGGGGCGAGGTGGTCGGACCCAGTCAAGACGACAGACTGTGCTCCCGTCCAATACCAATACAGGTGGGATTCACATCGTTGGTCGATATGATCGGTGGGTGGAACTCCGGCACCTGCGCAGCGTCGTCGCCGTGGCCGAGGAGCTGCACTTCGGCCGGGCCGCCCAGCGGCTGCACATGTCGCAGGCGCCGTTGAGCGCGCAGATCCAGCGCATCGAGCGCGAGGTGGGGCACCGGCTGTTCGACCGGACCACCCGGAGCGTGCGGCTCACACCGGTGGGAGCCGAGCTGTACCGCCGCGCCGTCGACATCCTGGCGCGGGTCGACTCGACGGTGGCCGGCCTGCGACAGGTGGCGGAGGGCTCCGCGGGCAGCCTGCGCGTCGGTTTCGTCAGCTCCGCCAGCTACTCGGTGCTGCCGCACGCGGTGCGCCGGTTCCGGGACGCCGCTCCGCTGGTGGACCTGGACCTGCTGCCGCTGACCAGCGCCGCACAGGTCGACCGCCTCCACGACGGCGACCTCGACCTCGGCATCCTGCGCGGCGCCGCCCCGGGCGGCCTGCCGACCGAGCACATCTACTCCGAGCGCCTGGTCGCCTGCCTGCCGGCCGACTCCCCGCTCGCCCGGCGCGACGTGGTGACGCCCGAGGAACTCAGCGGTGAGCCGATGATCTCGTTCCCCTCCGCCGACATGCCGGGCTACCTCGACGAGATCCGGCCGGTCTTCGCCGGCCTCCCGTCTCCGGCGGTCCGGGCCCGGGTGGTGCACCAGGAGACCGCGCTCGGCTTCGTCGCCGCGGGCCTGGGCTTCACCGTGCTGCCGGAGTCGGTCTCGACCTTCATGCCCACAGCCGTCCGGGCCGTCGCCATCGCCGGCGACCACCGGAGCACCGTGCGCGCGGCCTGGCCGACCACCGGGACGTCCCCGGCGGGGGAGCGGTTCCTCGCCGCGCTCCGACCGCGATGACTCAGCTGTCGATGACCAGATCGCTGAGCGGTCGCGAGCAGCAGATGAGCACCTTGCCCTGCGCGACCTCCTTGGGCCGGATGCCGCCGTTGTGCTGCATGTCGACGTCGCCGGACACCAGGGTGGTCTTGCAGGTGCCGCACATGCCCTGACTGCACGCCGACGGCGGTCGCAGACCGGCGGCGAAGGCGGCGTCCAGGACGAACTGGTCGGCTCCGCAGGTGACCGTGCGCCCGCTGCGGGTGAACTCGATCGTGAAGGTGGCCCCGGCCGGCTGCCCGCCGTCGGTCCCGCCGTCCGCCCCGGAGGCGCCGCCGTCGGACTCGGCGGCCACCGCCTCCCGGTCGGCGGCGGGCAGCTCACCGAACGTGAAGCTCTCTTCGTGGTAGTTGCGCAGGTCGTACCCGAGCGAGTCGAGGATCCGGCGCACGGAGGACATGTAGGGAGCGGGGCCGCAGGTGAAGGTCACCCGCTCGGCGAGGTCGGGAGCCAGCGACTGCAGGTGCGCGGCGGAGAGCCGGCCGCGCAGCCCCGGCCACCGGTCCGACGGGTAGTCGCTCTCGCAGACGTGCACGATCCGCAGGTTCGGCATCACCGTCTCCATGGCGTCGAGCTCGCGCCGGAAGATGATGTCGGCCGGTGTGCGCGCGCTGTGCACGAACAGCACGTCGGCGTCCGACCCGAGGTCGAACAGCGTCCGCGTCATCGACATCAGCGGCGTGATGCCGCTGCCGGCCGACAGGAAGAGGTACTTGCCGGCCGGCCGGTCGGTCATCGTGAACGAACCGACCGGGGCGAGAGCGGTGACCCGGGTGCCGGGTCGGACGGTGTCGTGGAGCCAGTTCGAGACCGGTCCGCCCTGGACGCGCTTGACGGTGATCGCCAGCCGGTGCGGCCGGGTCGGGGGAGAGGAGACGGTGTAGCAGCGGCTGACCGCCTCCCCTCCGACCTCCAGCTGCAGGGTCAGGAACTGCCCGGCCTCGAACTCGAAGGAACGGCCCTCCGGCGCGGCGAACACGAAGTTCTTCACGTCGTGGGTGACGTCCTGGACCGAGCAGCACACCAGCTCGGCCACGTCGGAGTCCGCCCAGCACTCCACGGTGCCGGACGGCAGCTCGGTCACGGTCACAGCGAGACGTGGGGGCGGATGCGGCCGATGTACCAGTTGACGAACGCCTCGACGTCGTCCTCGACCAGCGAGTAGGGGCCCGGCTCGTAGCCCGGGCTGGACACGCCCCGCTGGGTGCCCTCGACGAGCACGCGGTCCTGGTCGTTGGTGGCGCGCCACACCGCGGTCAGCGAGTCGACGTCGTAGTCGACGCCCTCCACCGCGTCGGGGTGCACCAGCCACGTCGAGCGGACGAGGGTCTTGTCCGGCGCGAGCGGGAGGACCCGGAACACCACGGCGTGGTCGCTGAGGAAGTGGAACCACGCGTTCGGCTGCGTGTGCAGGGACAGGTCGCCGAAGGCGGCCTCGCCGATGGAGCCCATCAGCTTCGTGCACACCGGCCGGCCGCCGGGGCTGAACGAGGCCCCTTCTCCGTCCAGCGGGGCGTGGGAGAGCTGGAAGCCGGTCGGGCGGTTGTCCAGCTCGCGCCGGGTCTCGCGGGGGAACCGGGCGACCGCGCAGGCCGAGTCGAGTGCGGCCTCGGCCGCCTGGTACCGGTCGAAGACCGGCCGCAGGCGCGGGGTGATGTCGGCCTCGGTGTAGCCGAAGAGCGGGAAGTAGGCGGTGACGAGCTCGGGGTGCGAGGCGTCGCAGTGCTGGCACTCCCGGTTGTTCTCCATCACCAGCTTCCAGTTGCCGCTCTCGACGGTGTCCGTCTGGTGGGCGATCTTGGCGTTCTTCAGGTCGTACGGCGTCAGGTACGGCTCGATGAAGTCGGCCACCTCGGCGAAGTCGGTGGGCGGCTCGTCGGCGAAGCAGATGAAGATGAGGCCACCGACGGTGCGGACGTTCACCGGGCGCAGGCCGAACTTGCTGCGGTCGAAGGTGGGCGGCTGGGACTCCGCGTACACGAGCTCGCCGTCGACGCGGTAGGTCCACTGGTGGTACGGGCAGACGACGTTGCCGACCGACCCGCAGGGCGCGTCGAGCAGCCGCGAACCGCGGTGGCGGCAGACGTTGTGGAACGCCCGGACGTTCTCGTCGTCGTCCCGGACGACGATCACCGAGTGCGGGCCCACGTCGACGGTGATGAAGTCGCCGGCGTCGGGCAGCTCGGCCTCGGCGGCGCAGAACAGCCAGTGCCGGCCGAAGATGACGTCGACGTCGAGGTCGAAGATCTCCTGGCTGGTGTAGAAGGGCGCCTCGAGGCTGTAGCCCACCGGCCGCCGCTGCACCAGGGAGGCGACGTCTGCTGCCGCCGGCTTCTCGATGCTCGTGGTCACGGCGTTCCTCCTGCACGGGAAGGCGTTGGGGATGTGCCCGGCTCGCTGTCTCGCATCGCGAAACCGGCGTTCTAGACGGGACAAGCATGGCGACAGCGCCGTCCGGCTGTCAATGCCTGGCGACCGTGTCGCTGCTGATCGTGCTCCGTGCCGGCGCGGTCAGGCGCGCGGCGAACCGTTGCGCTCGGAGATCTCGGCCGCGGCCGCCACGACGCGCCCGGCCATGGCGGGGAGCGCGGTCGGATCGAGCCGGAACGTGGGGCCCGAGACGCCGACGGCGGCGACGACCTCGCCGTCGGCGTTGCGGATGGGCGCGGCGACCGCCGCCAGCCCGATCTCGTACTCGTCGCGCGTGGACCCGTACCCGCGCCTGCGCACGTCGGCCAGCTGGGCACGCAGCTCGGAGGGGTCCACCACGGTGTGCTCGGTGTACCGCTGCAGGCCGTCGGACAGCACCTCCTCGAGCCGCTCGGGCGGGAGCCAGGCCAGGAAGACCTTGCCGGCTGAGGTGACGTGGAGCGGGTTGCGCTGACCCACCCAGTTCACCGTCGTGACGGCGGAGGCGCCGATGACCTGGTCGATGCTGACGACCTCACGACCGTCCGGGACGACGATGTTCACGGTCTCGCCGACGGTTCGCGCGAGCTCCTCGCAGACCGGCCGGGCGATGACCGTCAGGTCGTGCCGTCCGGCGACACCCGCGGCGATCTGCGCCACGCCGTACCCGAGCCGGTAGCGCCCCCGGCTGCCGCTCTGCTCGACCATGCCGCGCGCCTCGAGGGTGCTGAGCAACCGGGAGACCGTGGACTTGTGCAGGCCCACCTCGGCGGCGATCTCGGAGACGGCGGCCGCGCCGAGGCGACGGAGCACCTGCAGGACGGCCACCGCTCGTTCGACCGAGGAGACGGAGCTGCCCCTGACGTCCTCGGGGTTGCCCATGGCCGGGACCCTACTGGCCTGCCACTGTCGCACGGCGACGCGCGTGGCAGGGTGCGCGCATGCCGGCCGCACTGGGCGTCGTCCGCCTGTCGACCACGCCGATCAAGGGGCTCTCGCTGGCCCATCCGTCCTCGATCGAGCTGACGGCGCACGGCGCCGCCGGTGACCGGCGCTTCTACCTCGTCGACGACGACGGGCGGATCCAGAGCTGCACCGCCAACGCCGACCTGCTGCCGCTCGCGGCGCGGTTCAACGAGCGCAGCCGCCGCCTCGAGGTCGTCCGCGGTGACGAGGTGCTGTGCGCGGGCAGTGTCGATCCCGGCGCCGCCGTCGACACCGACATGTGGGGGCTGAGGACGATCGCTGCGGACGTCGTCGCCGACCCGCGGTGGAGCACCTTCTTCTCCGATCTGCTCGGCAAGCGGGTGCGCCTGGTGCAGGCCCGGCAGTCCGCCTACGACGTGCACCCCGCGACGATCCTCGGCAGCAGCTCCGTCGCCGAGCTCGCTCGCCGGTCCGGCCTCGCCGCGGTCGATCCACGGCGCTTCCGCATGCTCATCGAGTTCTCGGGCGGAGAGCCGCACCTCGAGGACTCGTGGGGCGGCACGCTCCTGCGCATCGGCGGTGCGGTGCTGCGCGGCGGCGGCCCGGTCAAGCGCTGCGCGGCGACCACGCGCGATCCGGCGTCCGGTGCCGTCGACCTGCAGACGCTCCGGCTGATCACGGCCTACCGCGGGCGACGGGCCAGCGAGCTCGGCGTGGGTGCGACCTTCGGCCTGTACTGCGAGGTGGTCGAGCCCGGCACGGTCTCGGTCGGCGACTCCGTGCACGTCGGCTGACGGTCCGGCGGGTCGGCGCGCCTCGCCCGCGGGGCGGACTCCTGGCTCCGTGACCTCGCCGGGTGTCCTCGCCGAGCCGGCGGATGAGCACCCAGGTGCGGGAACGACGGGGCGTTGCCGACGGCGCAGCCGGGCCGATCGAGCAGGGGGACCCCCGACGACGACACGGGCCCGGTGGGCGGGCTGCTCTCCTGCCTCTTCCCGACGCACGGCCGTCCTCCGGCGGCCGTCCGAGCGTCAGCCCACGTCGAGCACCTCCCAGGGCTCGCCGGTCCACGGCCGTCGGCTGTGCTCCAGGTGCAGCCGTCCCGGCGCGGCCTCGATGAGCTGGCCGAAGACGGTGGCGTAGACCAGTCCGTCCTGCTGGTGGCGCACCACCAGTGCGCCGGGGTCGTCCTGCGGTGGTTCCTTCGCCGTGAGCCGCCGCCAGCCGTCGGGGAACTCGGACGTGACGAAGGCGGGGAGGAAGCGGTCGGACTTGAGGTCCTCCGGCCCACCGGACGTGACCATCCACGTGCCGGCGGGGTGGTGCGTGGTGGTGAGCTGCGCCCCGTCGAAGTCCCAGGTGACCAGGCGGTCCGGCGCGGCCAGCACCAGCAGGAAGCTGGCCATGCCGTCGAGTCGGACGTGTCCGAGCCAGTCCTCCTCGTGCACCGCACCGAGCAGCGGCAGCACCCCGCGGCTGGGCGCGCCCGGGTCGGCGTCGCGCTTCTGGGGCCGGTTGAGCACCAGCGCGGTGACGCCGGTGGCGACCCGGGTCGCGCACCACGTCCCTCCGGCGGTGCGGTCCCGGCCGCCGACGAGGCCCGGGAACTCCGGCCACCAGGCACCTGGGTCGTCGAAGGCGCGGCTGGTCAGCTCGTCGCGCAGGGCGAGGATCGCCGTGGGCGCGCCCTCGGCCCACCGGACGACCACAGTGCACACCCCGCTGATGATCCCAGCCGAGACGATGACTGCGCCTCTCCAGCGCGTCGGTCCGGGCTGCTCACCACCGGGAGCCCGGGCAGCGCACCCTCGGCGGACCCAGCCGGACGCGCGGACGCCCCGGCCCGCGGGATGCGGGCCGGGGCGTCCGGACAGGCGGTGTCTACCGCAGGTCGAAGCGGTCGAGCTCCATGACCTTGACCCACGCCGCGGCGAAGTCCCGCACGAACTTCTCCTTCGCGTCGTCGGCCGAGTAGACCTCGACGATGCCGCGGAGGACCGAGTTCGAGTTGAACACGAGGTCAGCCGCGGTGGCGGTGCGCACGACGTTGCCGTCGGCGTCCAGCCCCTCGTAGACGCCCTCGCCCTCGACCGCGGTCCGCCACGAGATGCCCAGGTCGAGCAGGTTGCGGAAGAAGTCCTGCGACAGGACGCCCGGCCGGTCGGTGAACACGCCGTGCTGCACCCCGCCGGTGTTGGCACCGAGGACCCGCAGGCCACCGACCAGCAGGGTCATCTCCTTGGCGGTGAGCTCCAGCATGTAGGCCCGGTCGACCAGCAGCGTCTCCTGCGCGAGCTTGCTGCCCGGCGCGATCCAGTTGCGGAAGCCGTCGGCCCGCGGCTCGAGCCAGCGGAAGTTGTCGACGTCGGTCTGCTCCTGGGAGGCGTCGGTGCGGCCGGGGTGGAACGGCACGGTCACCGGCACGCCCGCGTCCGCCGCCGCCTTCTCCACGGCGGCGCTGCCGCCGAGGACGATCAGGTCGGCGAGCGAGACCTTCCCGCCGGTCTGCTGCTCGAACTCGCCCTTGACCCGCTCCAGCACCGGCAGCACGTCCTGCACGCCGGCGTTGGCCGCCCAGCCGATCTGCGGCTCGAGCCGGATCCGGGCGCCGTTGGCGCCGCCGCGCTTGTCCGTGCCGCGGTAGGACGCGGCGGCGGACCAGGCGGTGTGCACCAGCTGCGACACGGTCAGCCCGGAGGACAGCAGGCGCTGCTTCAGGTCGGCGATCTCGGCCTCGCCCACGAGCTCGTGGTCGACGGCGGGGACAGGGTCCTGCCAGATCAGGTCCTCGGCCGGGACGTCGGGGCCGAGGTAGCGGACCTTCGGGCCCATGTCACGGTGGAGCAGCTTGAACCAGGCGCGGGCGTACTGGTCGGCGAAGTACTCCGGGTCGTCCCGGAACCGCTCGGCGTACGCCCGGAGCTCGGGGTCGACCTTGAGGGCCATGTCCGCGGTGGACATCATCGGCGGGTTCTTCTTGCCCTCGATGTGCGCGTCGGGCACGAGCTCCTGCGCCTCGGGGTTCTTGGGCTGCCACTGCTTGGCGCCCGCCGGGCTCTCGACGAGCTCCCAGTCGAAGCCGAAGAGCGTCTCCCAGTAGGAGTGGTCCCAGGTGGTGGGCGTCGGGGTCCAGGCGCCCTCGAGACCGCTGGTGATGGTGTCGGCGCCCTTGCCGGTGCCGTGCTGGCTGATCCAGCCGAGGCCGTTGCCGTGGACGGGGCAGCCCTCGGGCTCCGGGCCGACGAGCTCGGGGTTGCCCGCGCCGTGGGTCTTGCCGAACGTGTGACCGCCGGCGATCAGGGCGACGGTCTCCTCGTCGGTCATGCCCATGCGGCGGAACGTCTGCTTGATGTCGTGCCCGGAACCCAGCGGGTCCGGCTTGCCCTTCGGGCCCTCCGGGTTGACGTAGATGAGGCCCATGGTCACGTTCGCCAGCGGACCCTCGTCGAGGTCCAGCGGGTCGTCGCCCGTGTAGCGCTCGTCGCCGAGCCAGGTGTCCTCGGGACCCCAGAAGACCTCCTCAGGCTGCCAGGTGTCCTCGCGCCCGAAGGCGAAGCCGAAGGTCGGCAGGCCCATGTCGTCGTGCGCCACGTTGCCGGCGAGCACGAGCAGGTCGGCCCAAGAGAGCTTGCGGCCGTACTTCTGCTTGATCGGCAGCAGCAGGCGGCGGGCCTTGTCCAGGTTGGCGTTGTCCGGCCAGCTGTTGAGCGGGGCGAAGCGCTGGCCGCCCTGCCCGCCGCCGCCGCGGCCGTCGGCGATGCGGTAGGTGCCGGCGGCGTGCCACGACATGCGGATGAACAGCGGGCCGTAGTGGCCCCAGTCGGCCGGCCACCAGTCCTGCGACGTGCGCATGACCTCGACGACGTCGCGCTTGACCGCCTCGACGTCCAGCTCGGCGAAGGCCGCCTTGTAGTCGAAGTCCTCACCCAGCGGGTCGGAGTCCTTCGAGGGCTTGTTCAGCACCGACAGGTCGACCTGGTTCGGCCACCAGTCCCGGTTCGTGCGAGGGCGCCCCCCGGTGTGCGCCTCCGGCGAGGGGATCGCCGGGTTCTCGCTCTCGCTGGTGCTCTCGGTCTGGACCTTGTTGGTCTCGTCCTTCACGGTGTGCCTCTCTGTGCTGCGGATCTGTCGGGGAATCAGGGAGCGGACGGGCGTGCGGCGCAGGTGGGGCAGCGGCCCCAGTAGATGACCTCGGCCTCGTCGATGACGAAGCCGCCGTCGTCGGAGGGGGTCAGGCAGGGCGCGACACCGGTGGCGCAGTCGACGTCGGCGATGGCGCCGCAGGAGCGGCAGACCAGGTGGTGGTGGTTGTCGCCGACCCGCGCCTCGTAGCGCGCGACCGAGCCTTCCGGCTGGATGCGCCGCACCAGCCCGCTGTCGGTCAGAGCGCGCAGCACGTCGTACACGGCCTGGTGTGACACCGCACCCACGCGGGCGCGGGCGGCGCCGATCAGCGTCTCGGTGTCGACGTGCGGATGCGCGTGGACGGCGTCCAGCACCGCCAGGCGCGGGCGGGTGACCCGCAGACCCGCCGCGCGCAGTGCACGTTCG
This sequence comes from Geodermatophilus sp. SYSU D01176, assembly GCF_054050015.1. NCBI lineage: Bacteria > Bacillati > Actinomycetota > Actinomycetes > Geodermatophilales > Geodermatophilaceae > Geodermatophilus > Geodermatophilus sp. SYSU D01176. The sequence continues at coordinate 40,117 of NZ_JBJGYN010000041.1, forward strand.
AGGTCGGCGGTGTCCGGCACAGGCCCATCCTGGGATCTTCTCTGGAACGAGTCAAGATCGAGGGGGCGCGCCGACCTGGGACGGGCCGGAGGTGATCCGCCGCCGTCGACGGGAGAACCCTGCCCGCGGTCGGGTTGTCGACCTGGCTGGTCGCCCGATCTCACCGTCGACGCGTGCGGTGACCGCTCGACCGAGCTCGAGATCGATGGGCAGCTGACCCGGGTTCTGGCTGAGCAGCCCGCCGCAGCCGTCCTCGCTGGTGGGGCGCCTGGCCCGGCTGGGCGGCACCCGCATCGGCTCGCCCGGCATCCTTCGGGGTGCGAAACCGGAAAGCGCTGTTCAGAGCGGCAAACTACAGGTGGCGCATGGGCGTGAGCGGGTGAGTTATCGGGCGGGTTCTCGCCCCTGGGATCCGCGCAGGAACCCACGACGCTGCCCACGGGATCCGTGCTGGCCGAGGCACGACGCTCGACCGGGCCACCATTCGCACACGCTGGGGACCGGGTGACGGGGGCCGGCTCGTGAGGAGGTCGCTCGAGTCACGCCGGACGACCGTCGGGACGTCCCGACGCGACTTCCGCAGGTCCTTCCGGGGACGAGCCCGTCGACTGCTGCTGGTCCTCGTCCGGCCGGTCCGGGCGGCCGTTCCGGTCTCCAGTCCTTCCGCGGCAAGGCGGCTCCTGCACCGAACCGGCTGATGGAGGGCCCGGAGCTCCTGTCCTCCTGCAGCAGCCCCACGCGCCGCGCTGAGATCGCACAGTCTTCGGGTGTGAAGCGCCCCTACGGGCGGGTCAGGCGGTCGCCCCCGGGGAGGCGCCGCTACGAGTAGGTGCCGGAGGACGACGACCGTCCCCCGATCAGGTCCGATACATGCCTCACCAGGGTGACGTTCGGTAACTGAAAGTATACTCAACGCAACAACGGCTACATCGGCCCTGCCAGGTGGTGCCGTCCGCGGTGCCACAGACATGGCCGCGCGATCGCCGCTCGGCCATGGCACGTCGCGGGCGCCTCAGCCCGCCGGTGACGAGGAGCTGTTGTCCGTATGTCCACTGCCGCGCCCACCGACCTGCCCCTGACCCACTCGGACCCGCTGGCCGGCCTGGCCAGAGCCATCACGGAGCGCACCGCCACCGTGGCCGTCGTCGGGCTCGGCTACGTCGGCCTGCCCCTCGCCCTGGCCGTCGCCCGGGCCGGATTCGGTGTGATCGGGATCGATGCCGTGCCGGACAAGGTCGTGGCCCTGCGGTCGGGTCGCAGCTACATCAGCGATCTGACTGACGCCGACCTGGCTCCGCTGTCCACCGAGCGCTTCACCACCGACCCGGCTGCGGCGGGCGACGCGGACGTGATCCTCATCGCCGTTCCGACCCCCCTTCGGGACGGCTCCCCCGACCTGTCGCTGGTCGAGCAGGCCGGTGCCGCCATCGGGCCGGTCCTGCGCCGCGGTGCCCTCGTCGTCCTCGAGTCGACCACCTACCCAGGGACGACGGACGAGCTGCTGGTTCCGCTCCTCGAGCGCGGGGGCCTTCGCGCCGGCTGCGACTTCGCCGTCGCGTTCTCGCCCGAACGGGTCGATCCCGGATCCACGCACACGCTGAGCGCCACCCCGAAGGTCGTCGGTGGGCTCACATCGTCGTGCACCGCACTCGCGGCCGCCTTCTACGCGACCGTCGTGGACGAGGTCGTCACCACCCGTGGCCCACGAGAGGCGGAGATGGCCAAGCTGATCGAGAACACGTTTCGGCAGGTCAACATCGCCCTCGTCAACGAGCTGGCCACGATCGCTCCAGACCTCGGTGTGGACCTCTGGGCCTCGCTCGACGCCGCGGCCACCAAGCCGTTCGGCTACATGCCGTTCTGGCCCGGTCCCGGCGTCGGCGGTCACTGCATCGCGGTCGACCCGAGCTATCTGTCGTGGCGCACCGAGCAGCGGCTCGGGTACGGCATCGGGTTCATCGAGCACGCCCGCGCCGTCAACAACCGCATGCCGGCGCACGTCGTCAGCCGGGTCCGGGATGTGCTCGGCGAGATGGGCAAACCGCTGCGCCGCGCTCGGATCCACGTCCTCGGCATGGCCTACAAGCCGGACGTGAACGACGCTCGGGAGTCCCCGGCGGTCATCGTCGCGGAGCGGCTGCTGCGTGGCGGGGCCGAGTTGTCGTACACCGACGCCCACATCCGTCAGATCCGCCTCGCCGGCCGGACGTTCGTCTCCGACGACGCCACCGCGGACCTGATCGCCGACTGCGACCTCGTGGTGCTCCTCACCCACCACCGCGGCCTCGATTACGACGCCGTCCTCGACGCGGCACCGCGGCTGCTGGACGCCACCGGCCGTCTCCGGAACCGGACCGACGCCGTGGACGCCGGACGGCTGGTCCTGCTGTGAAGCATCTCGACGCCTCGCTCGGCTCCGCGCTGAGGGTGGTGATCCTCGGATACGCCGTCGCCATCCTCTACGCGATCTGGATGGCGCGGGAGCTGACGATCGCCAGCCTGACGCGGGATCCGCTCTTCGCCAGCTACTCCATCGCGGTGCTGTGCTACGTGCTCGGTCGCTTCGCGCTCGCGCTGCTCTACCGGCCTACGAAGGACAGCGGATACCGCCCGCGCGTCAGTGTGATCATCCCTGCGTTCAACGAGGAGGACGGCATCCTCGGCACGATCGAGTCGATCGTGCGGGCGGACTATCCCCCCGAGCGGGTCGAGGTGGTGGTGGTCAACGACGGGTCCACCGATGGCACCTGGTCGCAGATCGTGGCCGCCAAGGCGCGCTGGCCGCCGGTTCGGGCGGTGGACCTGAACGCCAACTACGGCAAGCGGGCGGCGATGGCCGAGGGCATCCGCCGGTCCGACGGGGACGTCCTCGTCTTCGTGGACTCCGACTCCTACCTCCGTGCCGATGCGTTGGTCCATCTCGTCGCGCCGTTCACCGATGACCGGGTCGGTGGCGTGGTCGGGCACGCCGAGGTCAAGAACCGGCAGGCCACATGGATCACCAAGATGCAGCAGGTCCGCTACTACGCCGCCTTCCGCATCATCAAGGGCACGGAGTCGTTGCTGTCCGGGACCGTCATCTGCGCCTCCGGATGTTGCGCCGCGTACCGCCGCGACGTGCTCACCCCGTTCCTGCACGACTGGGAGTTCCAGACCTTTCTCGGCCGGCCGGCCACGTTCGGGGACGACAGGGCGCTGACGAACCGGGTGCTGCAGACGCATCGAGTGGTGTATCAGTCGACGGCCCGCGCCGAGACGGTTGCGCCGGACTCGTTGCGCCGATTCCTGCGCCAGCAGCTGCGGTGGAAGAAGTCGTGGCTGCGCGAGTCGCTGTACGTCGTGCGCTACTTCTGGCGCAAGAACCCGCTGGCGGCGCTGTTCACCTACGCCAGCATCGGCTTCCCCCTCTTCGCGCCGGTCGTCGTCGTCCACGCCGTGTGGTCTGGAGTGGCCGGTGGCGCGGGGACCTTCTGGTTCTACGCTGTGGGGTCCTACGCGATGGCGGTCCTGTACTCGCTGTACTACGCCTTCGTGCGACGCGACGGGCTCTGGTTCCACGGGATGACGTTCGTCGCCCTCTACATGACCACTCTGGTGTTCCAGACGTACTGGGGCGTGCTCACGATGCGCGACACCCGGTGGGGCACCCGTGACTCGACGGTCGAACACCGGCCGGTCGATCAACAGCGGGTCACAGATCTGCTCCCTGGGACACCGCTCGTCCCACACGTGACCAGCGACGATCGTGACCTCGTGGAGTCGGACGCATGAGTCGCTCCGCCCGGAGGGACGGCGGCGGCCGTCGTTCGCTGCGTCAGGTCCTCATCGGCGTGCTGGCGATCCCGCTCTCGATGGTCCCCATGGTGGCCTACGGGCAGTTGACCCCCGAGGGGCAGTTGCTGGCCGCGCAAGCACGGGTGCAGATCGCGCCACCGTCGCTCCCGCGGTTGACCGACGCGGTGTCCGCCCGGTACGAGGCAACCGCGCCGTCCTGGTCCGGCAAGGTCGCCGTCCTCGTCTACCACGGTCTGGGCGCCGGCAACGGTGAGCAGCGGTTCACCGTCCCGGTGGAGGCATTCGCTGACCAGCTCGCGGCGATGCGAGCCGCCGGCCTGAACCCCGTCACCGCCGCCGACTTCGCCGCCGCCCGCCGTGGCGAACGGGCGCTGCCGCCGAACGCAGTGATGATCACGTTCGACGACGGCCGAACCGACGCATTCCTGTGGGCGGACCCGGTCCTGGCGGACGCGGGCTGGCCCGCGACGATGTTCGTCATCACCGACGAGGCCTCCCGGCGGGGGCTGTACTACGAAGGCTGGGAGACGATCGCTGACCTCGCTGCGACCGGCCGGTGGGACATCCAGTCGCACACCGCCGGCCTCCACCACGAGCAGGGTGCCGCGGGAGGCCATCGACTGCCCGCGCTGACCAGTCTGCGGCCGAACGAGACGCTGGCCGAGTACCGGGAGCGGCTCAGTGCCGACCTGGATGCCTCACGGCGGGCCATCGAGGAGAACACCGGGGTCGAACCGGTGGCGTTCGCCTACCCGTTCGGTGCCTACGGCGGGGACCGCACGAACGATCCCCGGGTGCAGGGAGTGCTCGCCGAGGTGCTGGCCAGTCGCTTCGACGTGGCCTTTCACCAGGACGTCCAGGACGACGTGCCGCTGGCGGGCTGCGGCGACCCGCCCTTGCTGACCCGACGCCTCGAGGTCGGTGACTGGTCGGGCCACCAGCTCCTGCGACGACTGGCGCAGATGGTGGCTGACACCGCGCCCGGGGGTGACTGCCCGGTGGCCTGACCCGGGCCGGCTCGAGCAGGCCTTCGCCGACGCCGACGCCGACGCGCTCTCGACCGCCGACCGGGTGGTCACCCTGCGGTACCTGCTCAGCGTGCTGGCAGAGCGGCGTGGCAGGTCGGGGACCCTCATGGCCAAGCCGTTCAGCGACCGCACCGGCAGAGCCCGCCTGGCCCTTTCCTCCATCAACGGGGCCGGTGACGTGACCCCCGTCAGGCGGGCGCCTTGGTGTGTCCCCTGGCCCCCGGAGTCGGGGCACACCAAGGCGCCCGTCCCCATGGGTGACTTCGAGCGGCCCCTGCGCGGCCAGCCACTGGGGCAAGTACCGGACCGCTGGCTGTAGGTAGAGCTCGGTCGTTGGGGGCACCTTGGTGGCGGCTCGCAGGTTTCGCCGGACAGAGGGCGTAGGCGTCAAGGCGAATCGGCATGTGGCCGGGTTGTCCGGCAAGTGAGCGCTGTGCTTGCCCTCTGCCTCGACGGTCTGTTCATTTGTTCTCGCTGGTAGGACGCTTGGCGCGGCTGGGTGCACCCGCATCGGTTCCTCCGGCATCCTCGGCGAGCGGGACCCGAGAGCGCTGTTCAGAGCAGTGAAACCGCAGGTCGCGCATCAGCGTGAGCGGGTGGGTCATCGGGTGAGCTCTCGCGCTCACCTTCCGCGCCTGAGTGGCGTCCACCAGGGTGGTGTGCGACGGCCCGGTGAGTAGCGGGCCCTGAACGTCGAGGCGGCCACCGCGTGATCTTCTGGGAGACCTCTCACAGTCCTTCAGGAGTTCGACGCGATGACCGC
>NZ_JBJGYN010000042.1:0-44851 GCF_054050015.1 Geodermatophilus sp. SYSU D01176
CACTGCAAACCCCGCCCCCCCCCACCCCCCCCCCCCCGCCACCGGACCCACCCCCCCCCCCCCCCCCCCCCCCCCCCCCCCCCCCCCCCCCCCCCCCCCCCCCCCCCCCGGGGTGGTCCCTCCCTGCGGCCGCGGGGCGGTTCCCGCGAGCACCCGCCCACCGGTCCACCGTGGCGGCGATGGGTGGCCCCGGCCGACAGGTGTCCCCGGGACGCTCGGGCGGTGAGTGCACCTGCACTCACCGCCCGACCCTGTCGGGACCGACCCTCCTCCCGAGCACCTGGACGGGCGACCTCGACGGGAGGAGGCGTGGTCCGGCTGCGGCGGCAACGCCGTCCGGGCAGTCTGGGGACCGTGACCGACCCCGCCCGTGACCCCGAGCTGATCTCCGTCCCGGTGGAGGGCGGTGAGCTCGCCGCGCTGCACTGGCCCGCCGACGCGCCGGGCTCCCCCATCGCCGTCCTGGTGCACGGCATCACCGCCAACGCGATGACCTGGGCGCGGGTGGCCGGCGCACTGGCCGGGGAGTTCGAGGTGGTCGCCCCGGACCTGCGCGGCCGGGCCGCCTCGGCCGTCCTGCCCGGCCCGTACGGGCTGGAGCGGCACGCCGCCGACGTCACCGCCCTCCTCGACTCCCTCGGGGCCGACGGCGACACGGGAGCCGAGGCCACCGTCCTCGTCGGGCACTCGATGGGGGCCTACGTCGCGGCGCTGGCGACCGCGGGGGTGGCCCGCGACCGCGTGCACGGCCTGGTGATGGTCGACGGCGGCCTGTCGTTCCCGACGCCGCCGGGCGCCGACGTCGACGCCATCCTCTCCGCGGTGCTCGGCCCGTCGCTGGCCCGGCTGTCCATGACCTTCCCCGACCTCGCGGCCGTGCGGGCGTTCTGGACGCAGCACCCCGCGGTCGGGCCGTGGGTCGACGTCCCCTCGGTGGCGGCCTACCTGGCGCGCGACCTGGTCGGCGAGCCGCCGGCGCTGCGCAGCGCCTGCGTGCGGGAGGCGGTGCGGGTGGACGGCGGGGACGTGCTGCTCAACGAGCGGGTGCTCGAGGCCACCACCGATCTGCCGGTGCCCGCCACCCTGCTGTGGGCAACCCGCGGGCTGCTCGACCAGATGCCGGGGCTCTACGACGAGGTGCGGTTGGCGCAGCTGGGCCTGGAGCCCAGCGGCATCACCGCCCGCGAGGTGCCCGACACCAACCACTACTCGATCGTGTGGGCCGACCACGGGGTCGAGGCGATCGCCGCCGCCGTCCGGGCGGCTGCCACCCGCAGCTGACAGCCCACGGCACGGGGCAGTCGGGCTCTGCCGCCCGGGCGGCCGCGGCCCGACGCTGGAGCCGTGCGCGGCGCGGGGCACCCCGGGGACGACGATGCCGCCACGCCGCTGCGCCTTGGCAGCACGCCCGCGCACTGCCACGATCCGGGCGCCCTCTCCGCCAGCGGGGCGACGGGGAGGCGGGCTCCGAGGGCGGGGCCGGGGCCAGCCCGCCGGGAGGGGTGAGCAGCGTGGTGACCCCCGGACCGCTGCCGCGGCCACAGCCCGTCCGACCGACCGCCTGCCTCGCCGACGGCGTGCTGGCGACGATGCCCGCCGCGCTGGGCTGCCTGGACCCCGCCGGGCGGGTCGTGCTGCTCAACCCCGAGGGCGAGGACCTGGTCGGCCGCCCCGCCGCCGACGTCCTCGGCCGGCCGGTGGGCGAGGTCTTCTCCGCCGGCGCCGCGGGCGCGGTCACCGCCGCCTGCTGGGAGGCCCGGACCGCAGGCGCGCCGGTCTCCCTCGAGATCCCCGAGCCCGGCGGCGGCGCGGGCTGGTCGGCGCTGCACGCCTGGCCGGTGGCCGACGGCGCGGCCTTCGCCTTCGTCGACGTGACCGCGCGCCGGCTCGCGCAGGACGAGGCCGAGACGGCCCGCCGCGCCGCCGAGACCGCCCGCCGCGCCGCCGAGACCGCCCGCCGCGCCGCCGAGCGGGCCGGCGCCCGGACGGGGCTGCTGGCCGCGGTGACCGGGGAGCTCTCCGGTGCCCTGGACAGCGAGTCGGCGCTCGGCAGCCTGGCGCGGCTGGTAGTGCCCGCGCTCACCGACGGTTGCGTGGTCACCGTCGTCGACCGCGAGGGCCGGGCGCGCGACGTCGGCTCCTGGCACGCCGACCCCGCCCGCCGGCCGGTGCTCGACTCCTACGCCGACGTGCGCCTGGACACGCTCCCGGCGGCCTCCCCCGTCGCCCGCGCGCTGCGGTCGGGCAGCGAGGCGCAGGAGCCGCTGGCCGCCGTCCTCGCGCTGATGCCGCCCGGCCCGGCCCGCGACCTGCTGGCGGCGCTGGGCCCGGGCACCGCCGTCGTCCTGCCGCTGACCGCCGACGGCCGCGCGGTGGGTGTCCTCACCCTCTACCTCGACCCGGGCCGCACGCTCGACGACGACGACCTGCGCACCGCCCGGGAGGTCGCCGCGCAGGCCGGGCGCGCCGTCGACCGGGTGCACCGGCAGAGCCAGACGGCCAAGCTCGCCGAGGGGCTGCAGCGCAGCCTGCTCACCGAGCTGCCGACCATCGCGGGGGCGCAGGTCGCGACCCGCTACGTGCCCGCGGCGGAGGCCGCCCGCGTCGGCGGCGACTGGTACGACGCCTTCCTGCACCCCGGCGGCGACCCGGTCGTGGTGATCGGGGACGTCGCGGGGCACGACACCGCCGCGGCCGCCGAGATGGGGCAACTGCGCGGGCTGCTGCGCGGCATCGCCCACTACAGCGGCGCCGGGCCGGCCGAGGTGCTGCGCGGCCTGGACGCCGCGATGGCCGCGATGCACACCGGCACGCTGGCCACGGCCGCGATCGCGCGGCTCGAGGGCGGCGGGCGGCTGCTGCGCTGGGCCAGCGCCGGGCACCCGCCGCCGCTGGTGGCCGACGCCGACGGCACGGTGACCGTGCTCGCCGACAGCCTCGGCGACCTGCTGCTCGGCGTGGACGCGACGGCGGTGCGGCGGGAGTCGACGGTGCCGCTGCGACCGGGCGCCGTGGTGCTGCTCTACACCGACGGGCTGGTGGAGCGCCGCGACTGCGACGTCGACACGGGGGTGGGCCGGCTGCGCCGCCACCTGGCCGCGCTGGCCGGCCGGCCGCTGGAGTCGCTGGCCGACGAGCTGCTCGCCCGGATGCTGCCCGCCACGCCGGGGGACGACGTCGCGCTGGTGGCCATCTGCGTGCACCCGCGCGGCTGACCGGCGCCGACGAGAGTCCCGTCACTCCGCGGGGCCGGAAACGCCCTCGGCACGGTTGAGCCCGCGCCCGGGTGGGCACCCCGAACTCCGTCGGAGACCGCGACGGACGGGGAGAGGGCAGTGGGTCGACTCGCGTGGCCGTTGCGCCCGCTACCGGACGGCCGGGGTGAGGTGTGGCGCTGGGACCTGCAGGCCGTCGCCGAGCTGCCCGCGGCCCGTGCCGTGCTGCGTGCCCGGCTCGACGGCGTCGGCTTCCCGAGGGACGACGACGACACGGCGGCCGAGCGGCTGATCCTGGCGTTCGACGAGCTGGCGTCCAACGCGCTGCGGCACGGGCTCTCCCCCGTCGTGGCCACGGTGATCGCCGGCAGCGGCGGCTGGCTGCTGGACGTCAGCGACCGCGACCCCGACACGATGCCCAGCCCGGCGGTGGACCGCGATCCCGCGCAGGGCGGTCTGGGGCTCTACCTGGTGGCCCGGCTGTCGGTGGCCCACGGCTGGTACGTCGACGAGGGCTGCAAGCACGTCTGGGCCTGCCTGCCCACGAGCACCGACGACCGCCAGCCCGCCATGCACTGAGGTTCCACGTGCAACACGCGCGACGGCCCCGGGGCGGAGTGCCCCGGGGCCGTCGTGTCGTGCGCCCGGGACGGCGGGGGTGGCGGTCTCCGGCGCCGTCCCGGGGCGTGTGGTGCCTTTCGCGCGCGAAAGGCGATCAGGTCAGGCCCCGGAGGGGATGACCAGGGAGAGCCCGCCCTTGCCGTAGCCGGGGACGTCGATCGCGAGGTCGAGGCGGTTGAAGGCCGCCAGCGAGCCCGCGATGTCACCGGGCAGGTCGTCCCCGGGGGCGTACAGCTCGTACAGCCTGGAGTGCGGGGCACCCGGGACGTTGAACAGCGCCGAGAGCACGTTGACGACCTCGTGCAGCGCCTCGGTGAGCATCGTGGTCAGCTCGCCGTCCTCCTCGACGGCGTCCTGCGCGCCACCGGGGGGCAGCAGCGCGAGCGCGGCGCCGGTGTAGGCCGACGCGCCGAGGTCCATGACGCACAGCGCGTTGACCTTCATGGCCGGGTCGACGTACACGGCCACCGCCACCGGCGACTTCGGCGTCGGGGTGACCGGTGCGCCCGGCGTCACGCCGACGGGCTTGCCGACCAGTCCGCTGAGCATGTCCTTGACGGCCTTGGTGTCCGGCAGGACGACGGTGAGCGGCATGGTCATGCGATCACCCCGTCCAGGTTCTCGCGGAAGGTCTCCTCGGTGAACGGCTTCGCGATCAGGAACAGCGCGCCGGCGTCGGCGGCCTTCTCCCGCATGTCCGCCGACCCCTCCGAGGTGACGAACCCGAACAGCACGGCCGAGCCCGCGGAGCGCAGCGCCTGCAGGCACTCCAGCCCGGACATGTTCGGCATGTTCCAGTCGGACAGGACGAGGTCCGGGTTCTCGGCCCGGACCTTGTCGTAGGCGTCGCGGCCGTCCTCGGCCTCGACGATGTCGTGGTCGTCGTAGCCGGCCTGGCGCAGGGTGCGGATGACGATCTGCCGCATCACGCGGCTGTCGTCGGCGACGAGGATCTTCACAGGGACGCTCCGTTCTGGTGCGGGTTCGCGTGCGGGGGGTGCGGGACGGGCAGGGGCGGGAGGGCGCCCTGCACGGACACGGCCAGGGTCTGGCCGCGCCACAGGACGTCGAGGCGGCAGACGTCGTCCGGGTTGCGGACGGCGGGTGCCTCGCCGACCTCGGGGAGGCCGAGCGTCGACGGGCCGGGGAGGGCGGCCTTGACGTTGCCGCCGACGACGTTGGCGATCTCACCGAACGCGTCGGCGACGTCCTCGTGGTCGAGGAGCTCCGGGGCGGCCTCGCCGAGCAGCGCCCGGGTCAGCTCGGCGGCGGTCTGCCGGCCGGTGGTGAGGACGACGCTGCCGGTCCACGGGCCGACGACGTCGACCCACGCCGACAGCGTGTCGGCCGGCAGGTCGCCGGCGAACGGGACGAGCACCTCGTCCTCGCCGACGAGGGCGATCCAGGCCTCGTGGGCGATCGCCTCGACGGTGGCCGCGTCGATCAGCTCGGGGATGACCTGGCGCCCGGTCGCATCGGGGGCGAGCGTCACAGGGGGACCTCCTCGGGGAGCATGCCGAGCAGCGCCAGCTTGTCGCGGAGCGCGTCGGGGGTGAACGGCTTGATCACGTACTCGTGCGCGCCGGCGGCCAGCGCCCGGACGATCTGGCCCTGCTCGCTCTCCGAGGTCACCATCATCAGCGTGATGCCGCGCCAGGCCGGGTTGGCCCGGACGGCGGAGACGAACTGCAGCCCGTCCATGACCGGCATGTTGCAGTCGACCGTGCACAGGTCGGGCGCGTAGCCCTCCTGCAGCACGTCGAGCGCCTCCTGCCCGTGGCCGGCCTGACGGGTCTCGTAGCCGAAACCCTCCAGCGCCGCGCTCACGATCCGCCGCATGGCGCGGGAGTCGTCGATCACCAAGGCACGCACGTCAGGCCCCCTTCAGCGGGCGGTAGGCGGAGCTGCGGCCGATGACGACCCGCTCCCAGGAGTCGTCGACGCCGAGGGTCGTCTCCGCGGCGCCGAGGAAGAGCCACCCGTCGGGACGCATGAGGGCACGCACCCGGCGGAGGATCGCCTGCTTGGTCGGCAGGTCGAAGTAGATGAGGACGTTGCGCAGGTAGACGACGTCGAACGGGCCCATCCGCGGCAGGGGCGCGGCGAGGTTGCACTCGCCGGCGGTCACCATCCGGCGCAGCGACGGGGAGACCTGCCACTCGCTGCCGGCGCGGGTGAAGTGCCGCACGAGCATCGGCGCGGGCAGCCCCCGGTTGACCTCGAGCTGGCTGAACCTCCCGGCCCGGGTGCGCTCGACCATCTCCCGGGAGAGGTCGGTCGCGGTGATGGCGACGCGGGTGGAGGCGTTGGGCAGCGCGTCCTCGAGCAGCATCGCGATGGTGTACGGCTCCTGCCCGCTGGAGCAGGCCGCCGACCAGATCTGCAGCCGCTCGGCGGGGCCGCGGCCACTCAGCAGCGACGGCAGCACCGTCGAGGTGAGGGCGGTGAACGGGTCGCCGTCCCGGAACCACGAGGTCTCGTTGGTGGTGAGCGCCTCGACGATCCTGCGGGTCGACTCCGGGCTGGGCCGGGTGCGCACCGAGTCCACCAGCTGGCCGACGTCGGGCAGCCCCATGGAGCGGGCGATCGGCAGCAGCCGCGCCTCGACCAGGTACTCCTTGCCCGGGGAGAGCACGATCGCGCTCTCCCGGTGCACCAGCTGGCGGACCCAGTCGAAGCTGGTCGTGGGAAGGGTCACCGTCGTCCTCCGGCGGTGGCAGGGACGGGGGCGGCGCCGGCGCGGGGGCCGGGGAACCGGCGGGTGATCGCCTCGGCGACCCGGTCCAGCGGCAGCACCTCGTCGGCGAAGCCGGCCGTGGCGACCGCGCCGGGCATCCCCCAGACCACCGACGTGGCCTGGTCCTGGACGACGACGGCGCCCCCGCCCTCGCGGATGCGGCCCGCGCCGGTGCGCCCGTCGGCGCCCATGCCGGTCAGCACCACGCCCAGGACGGCGCCGTCGAAGGCCTCGACCGCCGAGCGGAACAGCGGGTCCACGGCCGGCCGGCAGAAGTTCTCGGGAGGGGACTGGTCCAGCGCGGTCTGCAGGCCGCGGGGGGTCTTGCGGATGGTCAGGTGGTGGTCGCCGGGCGCCAGGTGCACCGTGCCGGGGACCAGCGGGGTGCCGTCGACGGCCTCGACGACGCGCAGGGCGCACAGCCGGTCCAGCCGCTGGGCGAACTGCCGGGTGAACACCGGCGGCATGTGCTGCACGAGCAGGATCGGCACGGGCAGGGACGCCGGCAGGACCGGCAGCACCTTCGCCAGGGCCTCGGGGCCGCCGGTGGACGAGCCGATGACCAGGACGGCGGGCTGCTTGACCGGCCCGACGCGGGGCGCCGGCGGGCGGACCGCCGCCGGGGCGGGCGCGGCGGCCCGGGCCGGAGCCGGGGTCGTCGGGCGCCCGGTGAGGGCCTTGATCTTCGGGGTCAGCTGCTGGCGCACGCTCTCCATCGACTGTGCGACGCTGCCGACGTTGGCCGGCTTGGTCACGTAGTCGTTGGCACCGGCGGAGAGGGCGTCGAGGGTCGCCGAGGCGCCCCGCTCGGTGAGCGTGCTGAACATGATGATCGGCACGCGGCTGTGCCCACGTCCCGCCCCGCCACCCCCGGCACCGGCGCGGATGGCGCGGATGGCGCGGACCGCCTCGATGCCGTTCATCTCCGGCATCTCGATGTCCATCGTCACCAGGTCGGGCTTGAGCGCCTCGAGCTTGGCGACGGCGATGCGCCCGTTCACGGCGGTGCCGACGACCTCGATCGCCGGGTCCTCGGAGAGGACGTCGGTGACGATCTTGCGGACGACCACCGAGTCGTCGACGACCAACACCCGGATCGGGTCCATGCGTCCTCCGTCTCCCCGTGCGGGGTGCCGGCCAGGGGCGACCTGGCGTGGTGGGTCGGCACCCGCCCGGAGGCCGGGAACGGGGTCCAGCCGGCGGTCCACCGGAGGTCCGGCGTCCGTCCGCTGTCGGTGCCTGTCACGGGTGTTGTCGGCGGGCCCGACGCACTCCTTGAGCCGATCCCGGGAATCTCCGCATCACATTTCCGGAAACGATCACCGACCATTTCTCGTCCTTTGTCGACACGTCCCCGGAGAACGGCCGGTCAGCGCGTCGAGCGGCGTCTACGGCTCTCTGGCATCTGCGCGAGAGAGCCGTAGAGAGCGCTGTCGAGGGTGAACGGCGTCCCGGCGGGTAGCCGGGGCGCATGCCTCTCCCCCGGGTCCTCGTCCTCGTCCTGGCCGGTGGCGCCGGCGGCCGCCTGGAGCTGCTGACCGGGCAGCGCGCGAAGCCCGCCGTCCCCTTCGCCGGGGTGTACCGGCTGATCGACTTCCCGCTGAGCAACTGCCAGCACTCGCACCTGGCCGACGTCTGGGTGTCGGTGCAGTACCACCCGACGTCGCTGTCGCAGCACCTCGCCAACGGCCGGCCGTGGGACCTCGACCGCACCGACGGCGGCCTGCTGGTGCTGCCGCCGTACCAGGGCACCGAGCGCGCCGGCTGGGTCTCGGGGACGGCGAACTCGCTGTGGCGCTACGCCCCGCTGGTCCGCGACTTCGCCCCCGACGCGCTCGTCGTGGTCAGCGCGGACGCGGTCTACAAGCTGGACTACCGCGAGGTCGCAGACGGCCACCTCGGCTCCGGCGCGGAGGTCACCATGGTCACCACCGAGGTCGCCGCGGACGACGCGTCGCGCTACGGCATCGTCGAGGTCGGCGAGGGCGGGACGGTCAGCGACTACGCCTACAAGCCCGACGAGCCGCGCACGACCACCGCGACCAACGAGGTGTTCGTCTTCTCCCCCGGCCCGACGCTGGACCGGCTGGAGGCCCTGGCCGCCGAGCACGGCGAGGAGGGCCTCGAGGACCTCGGCACCCACCTGCTGCCGGCGCAGACCCGCGACGGCCTGGCCCGCGCGCACCCGTTCGACGGGTACTGGCGCGACGTGGGCACCGTGGAGTCCTACTGGCAGGCCCACCACGAGTTCCGCTCCCCCGAGCCGCCGCTGGACCTCGACGACCCGGCCTGGGCGGTGCACACCCGCGGCGGCCGCCGCAGCGCCGCCCGGGTGCTGCGCGGCGCGGAGGTGGAGGACAGCCTCGTCTCCGGCGGCACCCGCGTGGGCGGGCGGGTGATCGGCTCGGTGCTCTCCCCCGGCGTGGTCGTCGAGGCCGGGGCGACCGTCGTCGACTCGGTGCTGCTGCCCGGCGCCCGGGTGCGGGCCGGCGCCACGGTGACCCGGACGGTGCTCGACGACGGCGTGGTCGTCGGCGAGCGGGCCGCGGTCGGCGGGGACGGCGAGGTCACGCTGGTCGGTCGCCGCGCGGAGGTCGAGGCCGGCACCGAGCTCCCCGCCGGCGCCCGCTTCCCCGACCCCGAGAAGGACTAGGACGGCTGCTCTGCGGGCGGGTTCGACGCTCTGCGGGCGTCATCCCGCCGGCGGAGCGTCGAACTCCCCCGCGACGTGGTTCAGCCGCGCGGGGCGAGCAACACGGCGAGGGCGTCGGCGCCGAGCAGGTCGGCCATGACGATGCCCTGCACGCAGCCGGCGACGGCGTTCCAGGCGCCTGCGGCGGCGGCCGAGGTGTCGAAGCCGGCGTCGAGGAAGGCCCGGACGGCGAGCAGCTGCGCGGTGGCCAGCGTGCGGGTGCGGCCGGAGACGTGCGCGCCCCACGACGCCTCGTGCATCGCGGTCGCCCAGGGACGGCGCCCGGCGCGGGCGTCGTCGACGGCGGCCATCCAGCGGGCCCGGCCGGCGTCGTCCAGCGTGCGCAGGCCGGTCAGCAGCTCGGAGAGCTCGCCGGTGGCCGGGCCGAGGTCGAGCTCCGGGGTGGTGGGCACGCCGGTCGCGGTGGCCAGCAGGAACGGGCCGATCAGCTGCCGGCGGACCAGCGGCGGCAGCACCCCGGCGGCCCAGGAGCCCACGGCGGCGTCGGCGAGGACGTCGGCGGCGGCGTCCCGGACCGGCTCGTCGACCAGCGCCGCGGCGGGGTGCTCGGGGCCGAGGACGTCCTCGCGGAGCACCCGCTCGACGGCGGCGGCGTCCCCGATCGTGCTGCGCTCGAGCTGGGCGACCAGGACGGCGGCCCGGTCGACGCCGTCGGCGGCGGTGCGCAGGTGCGGGACGGCGGCGGCGAGCTCGCGGGCCCTGCGCGCGCGGACGGCGAGGGTGGTGCGCTGCTCGCGGTCGCGGCCCGCCGCAGGGTGCACCGCGGCCAGCTGCTCCAGCGCCGCGGCATCGGCGGCGAGCCCGGCGAGCAGGGCGTCGGCGACGGCGCGGCCGGCCGGCAGGCGGACCAGGTCGAAGCCGAGCGTGGCGGCACTGACCAGCGAGTAGGGCACGGCAGGCCTCCCAGTCGACGTCCCCCGAGGTGAGGTCCGTCCAGACTGATGGTGATCAACACGCCGCGCCACGTGAGCGTCACCCGATGGCCGGACGCCCGACCGGTGGGTCGTCGTGCGCCACTCCCCGCGGTGCCCGGCCGATCACGCTGCGTAGGCAGCGGTGGGCTCCGGAACGCCGCGACCCCCGGCCGGGCGGCCCTCCGGAGAGAGGGGCCGCCCGACCGGGGGTCGGGGGGAGAGCGTGGCCGCCGGGGAAGGTCCGGCCGCGCCCGGGACGTGCGGCGATTTCCGCGGAAACCGCCGGGGCGGCTACGCGCTGACGGCCTTCTGCACGTCCAGCGCCAGCAGCAGCTGCCGGTCGAGCTTGAACGCGCCGCGGATCAGGTCGCGGCCCGCACCGTCGAGCGTGTCCGGCGGCGCCTCGAAGTCCGCCGGGTCGACGTCCACCACGTCGGCGATGGCGTCGACCAGGAGGCTGACCGCCTCGCCGTGCAGCCGGACGACGATGACGACCGCGTCGGTGCCCTCGGGCCGCGGCGGCCGGCCGAGCCGCTCGCGCAGCTCGATCGCGGTCACCACCTGGCCGCGCAGGTTGATCAGCCCGGCGACGGCGGTGGGCGCCAGCGGCACCCGGGTCAGCCCCTGGCTCTTGAGCACCTCCTGCACGTGCGCCACCTCGACGCCGTAGAGGTCGCCGTCGAGCCAGAAGGTGGCCAGCTGGCCGCCGATGGCGGGGGCCGCGGCAGTCGTCACAGGGAGACCTCCAGGAGGGACGCCGGGACGCCGCTCGGCGTTCCGGGAGCGAGGGCGGCGGGGTGCGTCGAGTAGAACGCCGGGTCGGCGGCGAGGATCGCGGCCCGGACATCGAGCAGCTCGGTCACCTTGTCGCCGAGGACGGCGGAGCCCAGCAGACCCATGTCGTCGATGTCGCTGCGGACCGCGGCCTCGCCGTCGACGATGTCGAGGATCTCCTCGACCACGATGGCCACGCTGCGCCCGCGGTCGGAGTAGACGATCACCTCGAGGACCTCGCGGTCGCTCTCGCCGTAGGCACCCAGGTGCCGGTCCAGCCGGACGATCGGCAGGATCGCGCCGCGGTACTGCACGACCTCCCGGTTGCCGACCTTCTCGACCGACTCGGTGCGCACCTGCTCGAGGCGGGTGACGGTGTCCAGCGGGATGGCGACCCGGCGGCCCCCGCCGATGGCGGCCAGCAGCATCCGCTGCCGCTCGGCGTCGGTCGCCGCGGTCTGCAGCGCCGCCTCGCGGGACTCCTGGCGCTCGCTGGTCTCGGTGCGCAGCGCCCGGCGGGCCAGGGCCTGCACGTCGAGGATCAGCGCCACCGTGCCGTCGCCGAGGACGGTCGCGCCCGAGTAGAGACCGATCGCCTTGAGCTGGCCGCCGACGGCCTTGACGACGATCTCCTCGGTGTTGATGACCCGGTCGACGACCAGGCCGAAGCGGCGGCCCTCCGACCGCAGGACGGCGATGACCACGTGCCCGTCGTGCCGGTCGGAGGTGAGCCCGAGGACGTCGGTGAGCCGGACCAGCGGGAGCAGCTCGCCGCGCAGCCGGTAGACCGGCGCACCGCCGACCTCCTCGACGGCGTTGGCGGCCTTCTCGGCGTCGAGCGAGACGAGCTCCTGCAGGCTGATCTGCGGGATGGCGTAGCGGTCGCCGGCGCACTCGACGGTCAGCGCCGGGACGATCGCCAGGGTCAGCGGGATGCGCAGCCGGGTGCAGGTGCCCTTGCCAGCGACCGACTCGACCTCGATGGTGCCGCCGATGGACTCGATGTTGGTCTTGACGACGTCCATGCCGACGCCGCGGCCGGAGACGTTGGTGACCTTCGCGGCGGTGGAGAAGCCGGGCAGGAAGATGAGCTGCAGCACGTCCTGCGGGCTCATCCGGTTGACGGCCTCCTGGGTGAGCAGCCCGCGCTCGACGGCCTTGGCGCCGACCCGGGCGGAGTCGATGCCGGCGCCGTCGTCGGCGACCTCGACGACGACCTGACCGCTCTCGTGCCGCGCCCGCAGGGTGAGCACGCCCTCGGCCGGCTTGCCGACCCGCACGCGAGCGTCGGCGTCCTCGATGCCGTGGTCGACGGAGTTGCGGACCAGGTGGGTCAGCGGGTCCTTGACCGCCTCGAGCAGGGTCTTGTCCAGCTCGGTGTCGCGGCCCTCCATCTCCAGGCGGATGTTCTTCCGCAGCTGCAGACCGAGGTCGCGGACGACGCGCGGCAGCTTCGACCAGATGTGGTCGATCGGCTGCATGCGGGTCTTCATGACGCCCTCCTGCAGCTCGCTGGCGATGAGGTTCAGCCGCTGCGAGGCACGCACCAGGTCGGTGTCGTTGGAGCGCCCGACGTACTGGACGATCTGGTTGCGGGTGAGCACCAGCTCCCCCACCAGCAGCATCAGCTCGTCGAGCAGGTCGACGTCCACGCGGATGGTGCTGTCGGCGACCGCCCGGCGGGCCTGGTTGGTGCCGCTGTCGGCGGCGGGGGCGGCGTCGCCGTCCTGGGTGGCCTCGGGCTCGGGGGCGGCCTCGACGACCGGCGCGGGGCGCGGGGCGGGGACCACCGAGGGCGCCGGCGCCTCGGCCACGGGGGCCGGCACCTCAGCCACGGGCGCGTGCTCGGCGGGCGGCACCGGCGTCTGCACCGCGGGGGCCACGGCGGCCACGGCGGCCTCGGCGACGACCGCGGCCGGCGCGGGGGCGTCCTCCATGGCCGCGCTGATGGCGGCGACGACGGCGGCGACGTCGACCGAGCCCTCGCCGCCGGTGGCCTCGATGGACGCGAGCAGGGCACGGACCGTGTCGACCATCCGCAGCAGCACGCTGGTCCGCTGCGGGTTCAGCTCCAGCTCGCCGTCCCGCAGCCGGGAGAGCATGTTCTCCCCGACGTGGGTGACCTCCTCCAGGCGCTGGAAGGCCAGGAAGCCGCTGGTCCCCTTGATGGTGTGGATCGTGCGGAAGATGCTCGAGAGGCGCTCGCGCGAGTCCGGCTCCTGCTCGAGGGCGACCAGGTCGGTGTCCAGCTGGTCGAGGTTCTCGTGGCTCTCGACCAGGAACTCCTCGACGATGTCGTCCAGACCGTCCACGTTGCTCTTCTCTCTCGTACCGGGAGCGGTGTGCGCGCTCTCGTTGGTGATCGGCGGGGGCGTGCGCAGGTCAAGCCCAACGGGCGACCGGGCCCGCCGGCCGGGGGTCCCGGCCGGCGGGCGGTGCTCAGTAGGTGAAGCGGGCGACGCTGCTGCGCAGGTCGGCGGCCATCCGGGACAGCTCGTCGACCGCGGTGCGGGTCTGGGTCAGCGCCTGCGTCGTGGCCTCAGCCGCATCAGAGACCCCACCGATGTTCGCCGCGATCTGACCCGACCTGCTGGCCGCCTCGGTGACCGACCGGGACATCTCGTTGGTGGTGGCGGTCTGCTCCTCCACCGCGCTGGCGATGGTGGTCTGCCGGTCGGCGATCTGCGCCACGATCGCGCTGATCTCCTCGATCGCGCCGACGGCCGCGCCGGTGTCCTTCTGGATGGCCTCGACCCGGCGGGCGATGTCCTCGGTCGCCTTCGCCGTCTCCTGCGCCAGCTCCTTCACCTCGTTGGCGACGACGGCGAAGCCCTTGCCGGCCTCCCCCGCGCGGGCCGCCTCGATCGTCGCGTTCAGGGCCAGCAGGTTCGTCTGCTCGGCGATGCTCGTGATCACCTTGACCACGTTGCCGATCTCCGCGGAGGACTCGCCCAGCTTCGCCACGGTCGCCGTCGTCGTCTCCGCCGCCGTCACCGCCCGGGCCGCCACATCCGACGCCTCGGCCGCGTTCGACGCGATCTCCCGGATGCTGGCGCCCATCTGCTCCGCACCCGCGGCCACCGTCTGCACGTTGCGGCTGACCTCCTCCGCCGCGCCGGCCACCACGCCGGACTGCGCGGAGGTCTCCTCGGCCGACGCCGAGATCTGCGCGGACGACGCCGACAGCTCCTCCGAGGACGCCGCCACCGCATCCGCCGACGCGGCCACCGAGGACAGCACACCCCGCAGCTCGGCGAGCGCCGCGTCCAGGGCTGCGGCCGTGCGGCCGACCTCGTCGTCCCGGGCCACCCCGGTGGTGCGGGTCAGGTCCCCTGCGGCCAGTGCGCCGGCCACGGACGCCACGGCCTTGAGCGGCCGCACGATGCGCCGTGCCACGGCGAGCGCCAGACCGAAGGCCAGGAGGGCGCCCAGGACGACGACGGCGACCATGGTCCACTGCGTCTGCGCCTGCTGCTCGTCGGCAGCGGCGCCCGCTGCCTGGACCCGGCCCTGCAGGGACTCGCGCAGCTCCGCGGTCAGCTGGAGCACCTGGTAGTACACCTCGTAGCCGTCGCCCAGCACGAGGGCGTCGCCCGCCTCGACGCCGGCCGGCGTGTTCTCGGCGTACCGCAGGACGACCTGGTCGTCCACGGCGAAGTAGGCGTCCCACTGCTGCTCGATCTGCTCGAACGTGGCGTTCTCGGTGTCGGTGAGGACGTCGGTGGGGATGGCCTCGAGCTGGCCGCGCAGCCGGTCGGCGCTGTCGAGGAAGCCGGCGCGGTTGGCGTTGTCGGCCTGGACCGCGGCGGCACCGCCGATGCGGCGGGCGTCCCAGGCGTAGGCGGTCTGCCATCCGGTGACGTCCGCGTTCGACGTCTGGACCTCCTGGACCCCGGTGAGGGCGTCCGTCAGGCGACCGATCTCGTCCAGGGAGTCGCCGGCGCCGCCGAGGCCGCTGAGGGCGAAGCCGCCCACGGCGACCGCGGCCGCCATCCCTGCGGCACCGACGGCCAGGATCGCCCCGCGGACCCCGATGCGGCGGGCGCCCCGTCCGCTCGTGCTGGTGCTCATCCTGCTGTTCCTCCTTCGTGTCGCCGGTGCCGATTCGAGGCCGGTGCGCCCTGTCCGCCGCGGACCGGAGCGCGGTGGTCGGGGGAGAAGTTAGGGAGTTCAGATCCGAGGTGTTGCCGTTCTCACCGCGTGTCCCGGCACGCCCGGAGAAAGGTCGACGACCTCACGCTCCGTTGTCGACAAAGCGTCCGACGCCATTCCGGGGAATGCGGGGACACGACGGAGGGGCGGTGACCGGAAACCGGTCCCCGCCCCTCCGGTCGTGGTGCTCAGTAGGTGAAGCGGGCGACGCTGCTGCGCAGGTCGGCGGCCATCCGGGACAGCTCGTCGACCGCGGTGCGGGTCTGGGTCAGCGCCTGGGTGGTCGACTCCGCCGCGGCCGAGACTCCGGTGATGTTGGCGGCGATCTGACCCGAGCCCTGCGCCGCCTCGGTGACCGACCGGGACATCTCGTTGGTGGTGGCGGTCTGCTCCTCCACCGCCGAGGCGATGGTGGTCTGCCGGTCGGCGATCTGCGCCACGATCGCGCTGATCTCCCCGATCGCGGCCACCGCCGCGCTCGTGTCGCCCTGGATGGACTGCACGCGCCGCGCGATGTCCTCGGTCGCCTTCGCCGTCTCCTGCGCCAGCTCCTTCACCTCGTTGGCGACGACGGCGAAGCCCTTGCCGGCCTCCCCCGCGCGGGCCGCCTCGATGGTGGCGTTGAGCGCCAGCAGGTTCGTCTGCTCGGCGATGCTCGTGATCACCTTCACCACGTTGCCGATCTCCGCGGAGGACTCGCCCAGCTTCGCCACGGTCGCCGTCGTCGTCTCCGCCGCCGTCACCGCCCGGGCCGCCACATCCGACGCCTCCGCGGCGTTCGACGCGATCTCCCGGATGCTGGCGCCCATCTGCTCCGCACCCGCGGCCACCGTCTGCACGTTCCGGCTGACCTCGTCCGCGGCGCTCGCGACGACCCCCGACTGCGCGGAGGTCTCCTCCGCCGACGCCGAGATCTGCGCCGAGGACGCCGACAGCTCCTCCGACGACGCCGCCACCGCATCGGCCGACGAGACGACGCCGGCCAGCACGTCCCTGAGCGAGGACTGCGCCAGGTCCAGGGAGGCCGCCATCTCACCCACCTCGTCGCGGGACCGGACCCCGCTGGCCACGGTCAGGTCCCCGCCGGCCAGCGCGTCGAGCGAGGCCTTGACCCGTGCGACCGGCCGGGTGATCGACCGCATGGTGAGCCAGCTGACGGCGCCGATGCCGGCCACGCCGAGGGCCGCCACCGCGAGCGCGATGGTCTGGGACCGGGCGATCGAGTCGGCGAGCTGCAGCTCGGCCTCCGCGCTCGCCGCGGTCAGGGCGTCCTTGGCCGTGCCCACCGCACCGTCGGTGAGGTCGTTGGCCGCCTGGATCTCCTCCCACCGGACCCGGGCGCCGGCCTGGTCGGCCACCGCGCCCTGGACGAACAGCTCGATCGCGTCCATGTACTCGCGGTAGGTGCTGTCCAGCGCGGCCACCTCCTGCGCGCGCTGCCCGGTGAGCGGGATCTCCGACAGCTCGGCCAGCAGCTCCTCCGGCGTGGCGATGTCGTCGGCGAGCTCGGCGAGCTGGGCCTGCGGGTCCGGCCGGACGATGGCCTTGAAGCCGTCGACCTTGAGCTCGCTGGCGCGGGTGTCCAGCTGCAGCACGAGCGACTGCGCGTGGGTGAGCGTGGCCAGTCGCTCCTGCGCGGCCCGGACACCGGCGTTCCCGTTCAGCATCGTGCCGATCAGCCCGCCGAAGGCGAGGACGACGATCCCGACGAGGATGCCGAACTTCACGGCCAACGGCCGATCGGCGAACCAGCCACCGGAACGTCCGGCGACCGGGGGAGTGGAGAGGGACATGGTCGTTGCTCCTGGGAGGAATGGCCGGGCGGGGGAGCACACACGGCGTCTCGGGGAGCGGAACCGTCGTCGCCGGGCAGCGGTGTGTCCGGCGATCGTCGAGCGTCCGGGGAGTGTCCCCGACCACATCCGCGACGTGTCGCGCGCGGGTGGCCGAGATTTGTCGGTGAGCGCTCCCGCCGTGTCCCCTCGTCGACAGACGCACACCCGCAGGAGCGCGCGAGCGCCGCGACCGGCAGCGCAGGACCGTCAACCCAGGGCGTCGGCCAGGGTGTCCAGCAGGGCGGTGACGGCCGCCGGGTCGGCGACGCGGTACCGCGCCACGGTCTCGCCCTCACCCACCTTGACGGTGAGGTCACCGGGGGAGAGGACGCGGAAGGCGTCCTCGTCGGTGCGGTCGTCGCCGAGGTAGACCGTCGCCGCCGCACCGAGGTCGTCGCGGAGGCGGAGCAGGGCGCTGCCCTTGTCGGCGTCGGTGACGGCGAGCTCGAGGACCTCCTTGCCCGGCTTCTTCGTCAGTGACGGATCCGCGAGCGCATCGGCCTGCTTCAGCAACGCGGCGGCCGCGGAGCGATCGGTCACCTGCCGCACGTGCACCGCCACGCTGGCGGGCTTGACCTCCAGCCGCGCCCCGGGCACCGCGGCGACGAGCGGGGCGAGCCGCTCGGCCAGCGCGTCCCGCCGCGCCGCGAGTTGTCCGGTCAACGGCCCGTCGTACTCCGCACCGTGGCTGCCGATCCAGCGATAGGGCCCCTGGAACCCGCTCACCGCCCGCAGGTCGGCCACGCCCCGGCCGCTCACCAGGGCCACCACCACGCCGTCGTGCGCGGCCAGCCGGGCCAGCACCTGCGCCACCCCGGGCAGCGGGACGGCGGCCGACGGGTCACCCACCAGGGGAGCGAGGACGCCGTCGTAGTCGCTGGCCACCAGCAGCGGCCGCCGCCACGCCAGCGCCGCCACCGCCTCGGCCAGCTCGGCCGGGAGGGCCGCGGGGGAGGGGCGCGGCGCCGTGGTCACGCCTTGGCCTGCAGCGCGTCGAAGAAGGAGGTCGCCCAGTGCTCGAGGTCGTTCTTGGCCAGGTGCCGGCGCATGGCCCGCATCCGCCTCGCCAACTCGGCCGGTTCGGCGCGCAGCGCCCGCACCAGCTGGTTCTTGACCCCGGCGATGTCGTGCGGGTTGACCAGGAAGGCCTGCCTGAGCTCGGCGGCGGCGCCGGCGAACTCCGACAGCACCAGCCCGCCGCCGAGGTCGCTGCGGGCCGCGACGTACTCCTTGGCGACCAGGTTCATGCCGTCGCGGTAGGGGGTGACGAGCATGACGTCGGCGGCCCGGTAGAGCGCGGCGAGCTCCTCGCGGGGCACCGACTGGTTGATGTAGTGCACCGCCGGGCCACCGAGGGTGCCGAAGACGCCGTTGATGTGGCCGACCTGCTGCTCGATCGTCTCCCGCATGTGCACGTAGTGCTCGACGCGCTCGCGGCTGGGCGTGGCGACCTGCACCATCACCGTGCCGGGCGCCTCGATGACGCCGTCCTCCAGCAACTCCTGGAAGGCGTTGAGCCGGACGCCGATGCCCTTGGTGTAGTCCAGCCGGTCCACGCCCAGGATGATCTTGTCCGGGTTGCCGAGCTCGGCCCGGATCTCCTCCGCCCGCTTGACCACCTCCGGGGAGCCGGCCAGCTCCTCGAAGGACTTCACGTCGATGGAGATCGGGAAGGCCCGGGCGGTGACCGTGCGGCCGTCGTACTCGATCGTGGAGCCGCGGGCGGGCAGGTCGTGCAGCCGGCGGGCCAGCTGCACGAAGTTGGCCGCGGCGGCGGGCCGCTGGAACCCGACCAGGTCCGCCCCGAGCAGGCCCTCGACGATCGCCGAGCGCCACGGCAGCTGTGTGAACAGCTCGTAGGGCGGGAACGGGATGTGCAGGAAGAAGCCGATCGTGAGGTCGGGGCGCCGCTGGCGGAGCATCGCCGGCACGAGCTGCAGCTGGTAGTCGTGCACCCACACGATCGCTCCCTCGGCGGCGACCTCGGCGGCCCGCTCGGTGAAGCGCTTGTTGACCTGGACGTAGGTGTCCCACCAGGTCCGGTGGTACTCGGGCTTCTCGATCACGTCGTGGTACAGCGGCCACAGCGAGGCGTTCGACATGCCCTCGTAGTAGCGGTCGACCTCCTCCTCGGAGAGCGGTATCGGGATGAGCGACATCCCACCGGACTCGAAGGGCTCGGGGGCCTCCCCGGCCGCGCCCGACCAGCCCACCCAGGCGCCGCCCTGCCCGGCGACGAACGGCTCCAGGGCGGTCACCAGACCGCCGGGGCTCCGCTGCCAGCGGGTGCTGCCGTCGGGATCGGTGACCTGGTCGACCGGGAGCCGGTTGGCCACCACGACCACCGGGCTGTCCGCCCGCTCGCGTCCTGCTGATGTGTCAGCCATACCGCCCCCGACCCTACTGAGCCGCGGTGCTCACGGCAGCCCCGGCCTCACCCGGAGGCCAGCAGGTACCCCAGCGTCGCGGCGCCCACCCCCAGGACGACGGAGGCGGCCACGTAGGTCAGGCCACGGACGAGCTGTTGCTGCTCGACCATCCGCAGCACGTCGCCGCCGAAGGTCGAGAAGGTGGTGAGCGTGCCGCAGAAACCGGTGCCCACCAGGGCGACGACCGCCGGAGGGGTGGCG
The DNA here is from genome assembly GCF_054050015.1 of Geodermatophilus sp. SYSU D01176. Lineage (NCBI taxonomy): Bacteria > Bacillati > Actinomycetota > Actinomycetes > Geodermatophilales > Geodermatophilaceae > Geodermatophilus > Geodermatophilus sp. SYSU D01176. Next base: position 19,592 of record NZ_JBJGYN010000042.1, read on the forward strand.
GCGGCGCCCAGCAGCAGGCCGAGCAGGGCGCTGCCGGCGACGTTGACGACCAGCGTGCCGCGCGCCGGGTCACCCCCGCCACGCGCGGCCAGCCGGGTGACCAGCAGGCGCAGGGGAGCGCCGACCAGCGCGCCGGCCACCACGAGCAGCGGCGTCACGGGTCGACGGCGGCCTGCACCGCCCGGGCCCCGGCGGCCACGGCGAGCACGCCGCCCAGGACGGAGGCCAGCACGTAGCCCGCGGCGAGCACGGGCGCACCCGCCTCCACCAGCGCGACGGTCTCGACCGCGAACGCCGAGTAGGTGGTGTAACCGCCCAGCACGCCGACGGCCAGGAACGGCCGGGCCCAGGCCGGCTCGTGGGCGCGGGCGGTCAGGACGACGGCCAGCGCGCCGAACAGCAGGCAGCCGGTCAGGTTGACCAGCAGCGTGGCCCAGGGCCAGCCGCCGGGGGAGTGCGGCAGCGCCGTCGCCACGCCCCAGCGGGCCAGCGCCCCCAGGGCGCCGCCCAGCGCCGCGAGCAGGTATGCCACTCGTCCTCCCGTCCTCCCCGGCGGTCCATGGTCGCGGAGGTCAGCGGGCCGGGTCGCGCGGCCGCCGCCAGACCGGCTCGAGCGCCGCCGTCTCCGCCTCGGTCGCCACGCGGAACGGCGGGTCGGCCGGGGCCTGGAGCGCCCGGCGGGCCTGGCCGCGGGTGGCGCGCAGGGACAGCCAGACCGAGACGGCGAGGATCGTGGCGATCACGGCGAGGCTGACCGTCGTGGGGATGTAGTAGACGTCGATCTTGAGCAGCATCTTGACGCCGACCCACATGAGCACCAGCGCCAGGCCGACCTTGAGGTACACGAAGCGGTGGATGAGGTCGGCGAGCAGGAAGTACATGGCCCGCAGGCCCAGGATGGCGAAGGCGTTGGCGGTGAAGACGAGGAACGGCTCCTCGGTGACGGCGAAGATGGCCGGGATGGAGTCGACGGCGAAGACGACGTCGGTGACCTCGACCAGCACCAGCACGGCCAGCAGGGGAGTGGCCAGCAGGACGCCGTCCCTGCGGACCAGGAACCGCTGCCCGTGGTAGGCGTCGGTCATCGGGACGAACCGGCGGAACAGCCGCAACGCCCGCGACCGCGAGGGGTCGATGTGCTCGTCGCGCTGGCGCAGCATCCGGTAGCCGGTCCACAGCAGGAACGCCGCGAACAGGTAGAGCACCCAGCCGAAGCTCGCGATGAGCGCCGAGCCGCCGGCGATGAACAGCCCCCGCAGCACCAGGGCCCCCAGGACGCCGAGGAACAGCACCCGGTGCTGGTACTCGCGGGGCACGGCGAAGAAGGTGAAGACGATGGCCCACACGAAGACGTTGTCCACGGCCAGCGACTTCTCGATGAGGTACCCGGCGAAGTACTGCTGACCGAACTCGGCGCCGTGCGCCCACCACACCCAGGCGCCGAACCCGATGCCGATGAGCACCCACAGCGCCGACCAGCCTGCGGCTTCCCGCACCCCGATGACGTGGGCGCGGCGGTGGGCGAACAGATCAACGGCGAGCATGCCGACGATGAGGCCGAGCACCCACAGCCAGAGAGAGAACGAGACGTCCACGAACAGACCTCCGGTCGTCGAACCGGAGGTCTCTCCCGGCGCCGTCCGGACGCCCGCTCCACCGGACCCACCCGTCGGGGCCGTAGTGACGGCAGGAGCGCTGCGGGATACTCCCCTCCGTGAACAAGTGAAGCAGGCTTCACCTGTCAGCGCCACCGGGAAGGGGGACCAGTGACCGACGACCGCCGTCCGACGTGGACGTTCCTCACCAACCACGGGCACGTGCTGCTCGCCGTCGCCGCCGACCCGGACGCCCGCGTCGAGGAGGTCGCCGCCCGGGTGCGGATCAGCTCCCGCGCCGTCCTGGCGGTCCTGCGCGACCTGGAGGACGCCGGGTACCTGACCCGCACCCGCCGGGGACGGCGCACCCACTACGAGGTGGTGCCGCACCGGCCCTTCCGCCACCCCAGCGAGGCCGACCGCGAGGTCGACGAGCTGCTCGCCGTCTTCACCCGGTAGGGGAGGAAGGGTCCTCCTTCAGCGCCGGCGGGTCTCCGGGAAGAGCAGGTCGACGAAGCGCTGCACGGTCGGCTGCGGCTCGTGGTTGGCCAGCCCCGGCCGCTCGTTGGCCTCGATGAACACGTGGTCGGGGCCCTCGACGTCGGGCACCAGGAAGTCCAGCCCGGTCACCGGGATGCCGATCGCCCGGCTGGCCCGCACGGCGGCCTGCGCGATCGCCGGGTGCAGCCGCTCGGTGACGTCCTCGATGGTGCCGCCGGTGTGCAGGTTCGCCGTCCGCCGGACCCGGATCCGCTCGCCGGCGGGCGGGACGTCGTCCATCGAGAACCCGGACTCGGCGACCACCTCGGCGGTCGTGTCGTCCAGCGGGATGCGCGACTCCCCGCCGGTCGCCCGCTCCCGCCGGCGGCTGGTGGTGCGCACCAGTTCGGTGACCTCGCTGCGGCCGTCACCCACCACCTCGGCCGGACGGCGCACCGCGGCGGCCACCACCTCGTGGTCGATGACGACCACCCGCAGGTCGTCGCCGGCGACGAGCTCCTCGACCAGCACGTCGGGGCAGAAGTGCAGTGCCGCGTCGACCGCCCGCTCGAGCGCCTCGGCCGTGGTCACGCCGACGGTGATGCCCCGACCCTGCTCCCCGCGGGCGGGCTTGACCACCACCTCGCCGCACTCGGCCAGGAGCGCGCGGGCGTCCTCGAGGTCGCCGTCGGCGGCGGTCGCACCCCGGGGCACGCGGACACCGGCCCGCTCCATGATCCGCCGGGTGACCCGCTTGTCGTCGCAGCGGCTCATCGCGACCGCGCTGGTGTACTCCGACAGCGACTCGCGGGTGAGCACCCTGCGGCCACCCAGCGACAGCCGCATCTCACCCCACGCGGCGTCGGTCACCTCGACGCGCACACCCCGCGTGAGCGCCTCCTCGGCGATGATCCGCGCGTAGGGGTTCAGGTCCTCCAGCCCCTCCGGGCGGGCGGCGAACAGCGAGCTGTTGATCGGGGTCTTCCGCTTGACGCAGACGGCCGGCGTCCGCTGGAAACCGAGCTTGCGGTACAGCGCGATCGCGCCGCTGTTGTCGTGCAGGACCGAGAGGTCCAGGTACGCCCGTCCCCGCCCCACGTAGCGCTCGGCCAGCACCCGGACCAGCGCCTCGCCGGTCCCGGGCGGGGCGTCCTGGGCGTGCACGGCCAGGCACCACAGGCTGGCCCCGTTCTCGGGGTCGTCGAAGGCCAGCACGTGGTCGACCCCGGTCACCGTGCCGACGACCCGCCCGGTGCGCTGGTCCTCGGCGACCAGGTAGGTGAACGTGCGGGTGCGGTGGTTGGCCCACATGGTCGCCGGGTCGCCGGTGACCATGCCGTTGCGGGTGTAGATCTCGTTGATCTGCCCCATCTCGGCCAGCGAGGTCACAGTGCGCACGAAGACGCCGCGGATCAGCTCGTGCCGCGGCCGGTACCGGTGCAGGTCGAGCCGGTAGGTGTAGCTGGGGTCGATGAACAGCTCGTCGGGCGCCAGCCCCACCAGCACGTGCGGGTCGCGCGGGTAGATGCAGATGTCGCGGCGGTCGCTCTCCTCGGCGCGCAGCGCGTCGACGATGCCGCGCAGGTCGGCGAAGGTCTGCCCGAACACCAACCGGCCCCAGGCGAGGTCCAGGACGACGTCGGACTCCATCCCCTGCCGCTGGTGCTCGGAGGGCTCCTGCCACGACCGGCTGGTGAACGACGGGGTCGCGGCGGCCGCGCGGCGGCGGTGCCCGGCAACGTGGGGCACGGTCACACCCCGTGGGTCTGCAGCCAGAGCTCGAGCAGGCCGAGCTGCCACAGCTTGTTGCCGCGCAGCGGGGTGAGCTCACCGTTGGGGTCGGCCAGCAGCCGCTCGACGTACTCGGGCCGGAACAGCCCGCGCTCCCGCGCAGCGTCGTTGGACAGCGCGTCGCGCACCAGGTCGAGCACCTTGCCCTCGAGGTGGGTGATCGCCGGGACCGGGAAGTAGCCCTTGGGCCGGTCGATGACCTCCGGGGGGATGATCCGCCGGCCGATCGCCTTGAGCACGCCCTTGCCGCCGTCCGCGAGCTTGAGCTCCGGCGGGCACATCGCGGCCAGCTCGACCAGGTCGTGGTCGAGGAAGGGCACCCGGGCCTCCAGGCCCCAGGCCATGGACATGTTGTCCACCCGCTTGACCGGGTCGTCGACGAGCATGACCTCGCTGTCCAGGCGCAGTGCGGCGTCCACGGCGGTCTCGGCGTGCGGCGCGGACATGTGCCGGCGGACGAACTCCAGGCTCGGGTCGCCGTCGACGGTGTAGCGGTCGGCGACCAGCCGGGCCATGTCGGCGGCGTCGCGGTCGAAGAAGGCCGCCGCGTACCGCTCGACCGCCTGCTCCCGGCCGACGCCGGCCAGCGGCGGGTACCAGTGGTAGCCGGCGAAGACCTCGTCGGCACCCTGCCCGGACTGCACCACCCGGATCGACTGGCTGACCCGCTCGGACAGCAGGTCGAAGGCGACGACGTCGTGGCTGACCATCGGCTCGGCCATCGCGTTGATCGCGTGGCCGAGGGCGGCGGCCAGCTCGTCGGAGGCGACCCGGATGCGGTGGTGGTCGGTGGCGAAGCGCTCGGCGATCACGTCGGAGTAGACGAACTCGTCACCCTCGCGGCCGCCGACGGCCTCGAAGCCGATCGAGTAGGTCGCCAGGCCGGTCTGCCCCTCCTGCGCGAGCAGGCCGACGATCAGGCTGGAGTCCAGCCCGCCGGAGAGCAGCACGCCGACCGGGATGTCGGCGACCAGGCGCCGGCGGACGGCGACCCGCAGCGCCTCCTCGATGGCGTCCTCCCAGTCGCGGGCCGACCAGGTCGCGTGCGCAGGGTCCCGCTCGTAGCGCGCCTCCCAGTACCGGTGCTCGCGGGAGGTGCCGTCGGCCTCGATGACCCGGACCGTGGCGGGGGGCAGCTTGCGGACGCCGGTGAGGATGGTCCGCGGCGCGGGGACGACGGCGTGCCAGGTGAGGTAGTGGTGCAGCGCGACCGGGTCGATGGAGGTGTCGACGTCCCCGGCCTGCACCAGGGCCGGCAGCGAGGAGGCGAACCGCAGCCGGCCCGGCGTCTCGGCCAGGTACAGCGGTTTGATGCCGAGCCGGTCGCGGGCGAGCACCACGCGGCCGGTGTCGCGCTCGGTGATGACGAACGCGAACATGCCGTGCAGGTGGGAGACGACGTCGGTGCCCCAGTGGTGGTAGCCCTTGAGGATCACCTCGGTGTCGGAGGTGGAGAAGAAGCGGTAGCCGTGGCCCTCGAGCTCGGCGCGCAGCTCCTGGTAGTCGTAGATGCAGCCGTTGAAGACCGCGGTCAGCCCGAGCTCGTTGTCCACCATCGGCTGGCTGCCCGCCGGCGACAGGTCGATGACCGACAGCCGGCGGTGCCCGAAGGCCACCCGCCCGTTGCTCCAGGCGCCCTGGCCGTCCGGCCCGCGGGGGACCAGGCACTCGACCATCCGCGCCACGGCGGTGGTGTCGGCCAGGGAGCCGTCGAACCGGATCTCGCCGGAGAGGCCGCACATGGAGGTGATCCAACCCCACCCGACAGGCCTCCGCGACCGCCCGGGGCCACGTCACACCGATGCAACCCGGCCGTGTTCCACGTGGAACGGGCGGGGCGGACGCGGCGGTTTCCGCGGAAAACGCCGCGTCGGTGGGGGTGGTTTCCGCGGGAACCGCCCCCGACCTCCTCGGCTGCCACCAGGGCCGCCCTGCGTGCGCGTCGTCTTCGCCGTCGCCGCCCCCGCGACATCGACCTCGTCAGGCGGTTCCGGATCCGCTGCTCCGGCGAGGACGGCGGTCCGGCGGGAGGGTCAGGACCAGGGGACGCCGATCCGCCGTCCGGCCAGCTCGTGCACCTCCACCTCGACGTCGAAGACCTTGCGCAGCAGTTCCGGGGTCATCAGCTCGGCGGTGGGGCCCTCGGCGACCAGCTGGCCCTCCCGCATCGCGACGATCCGGTCGGAGTAGCAGGAGGCGACGTTGACGTCGTGGACGACGAGGACGACGGTGCGGCCGAGCTCGTCGGCCATGCCGCGCAGCACCCGCATCATCTGGACGGCGTGCCGCATGTCGAGGTTGTTCAGCGGCTCGTCGAGCAGCACGTGGTCGGTGCCCTGGCACATCACCATCGCCACGTAGGCGCGCCGGCGCTGCCCACCGGAGAGCTGGTCGAGGTGCCGGTCGGCCAGCGGGCCCAGCTCGAACCGGGCCAGCGCCTCGTCGACCAGGCGGCGGTCCTCGGCGGTCAGCCGCCCGCCGCAGTGCGGGAAGCGGCCGAAGGCGACCAGCTCCCGCACGGTCAGCCGCACCGACGTCGCGTTCTCCTGGCGCAGCACCGCCAGCCGCTTCGCCAGCACCGCGCCCGGCGTCGTCGCGACGTCCATCCCGTCGACCCGCACCCGCCCCCTGTCGGCCGGCAGCAGCCGCGCGGCGACCGACAGCAGCGTGGACTTGCCCGCACCGTTGGCGCCGATCAGCGAGGTGATGCCGCCGGTCGGGATGGTCAGCGAGACGTCGTCCAGCACGCGGACGCCGCCGTAGGCCTTGGAGACGGACTCGACCTCGATCACTGGCGGGGCTCCCGGATCAGGAGGGCGATGAACACGATCCCGCCCACGAAGTTGACGACGATGCTGAGGCTGGAGTTGAAGCCGAAGACCCGCTCGAGGACCAACTGCCCGCCGGCGAGCGCGAGCAGCGCCAGCAGGGCGGCCCCGGGCAGCACCCAGGCGTGCCGGTGGGTGCCCAGCAGCTGGCGGGCCAGGTTGGCCACCAGCAGGCCGAGGAAGGTGATCGGCCCGACCAGCGCGGTGGCGACGGCGACGAGGACGGCGACGGCCAGCAGCGCCCGGTTGACCACCCGGCGGTGCTCGACGCCCAGGCCGACGGCGGTGTCCCGGCCGAGCGCGACGACGTCCAGCCGGGGGAGCAGCCGCCAGACGCCGGCGGTGACCAGCGCGACGAGGACCGCGGACAGGGCCAGCATCTGGCGGTCGACGGAGGTGAAGCTGGCGAACAGCAGGTCCTGCAGGGTGAGGAACTCGTTGGGGTCGATGAGCCGGGACACCAGCAGGGTGAGGCTGGTGAAGGTCGAGCCGAGCACCACGCCGAGCAGCACGAGCACGTGGACGTCACGCTCGGTGCGGCCGAACAGCGACCGGTACAGCAGCGTCCCGAAGCCGAGCAGGACGACCACCTCGACCGCGAAGCGCAGCCGCGGGTCCGCCGTGGTGACGGTGGCGGCGCCGAGGAGGAAGACGCCGGCAGTCTGGATCAGCACGAACAGCCGGTCGAACCCCATGATCTCCGGGGTCAGGATCCGGTTGTTCGTCACCGTCTGGAACAGCACGGTGGAGACCGCGACCGCCACGGCGACGACGGCCATCGCGGCCAGCCGGCGGCTGCGCTGCTGCAGGGCGTAGTCCCAGGAGCCGGTGACGTCGACGGTGAGGAACGCCGCGACGACCGCGAGGGTGAGGACGCCGAGGACGGCCAGCGTGCGCCGGCGGCGGGTGGCGCGCTGCGGCGCGGTCAGGACGGCGGTCATCAGATCGCCCGCGTCCGGGCGCGCAGCAGCAGCCAGACGAACAGCACGCCCCCGATGACCCCTCCGACCATCCCGACGGGCACCTCGTACGGGTACCGGATGGTGCGGGCCAGGACGTCGCAGAGGAGCACGAACGCCGCTCCGGTCAGCGCGGTCACCGGCAGCACCCGGCGCAGGTTGTCGCCCATGGCCAGGGTCACCAGGTTGGGGACGACGAGACCGAGGAAGGGGATCGAGCCGACGCTGACCACCACGATCGCGGTGACGACCGAGGAGATCGCCAGCCCGACCATGACCACGTGGGTGTAGGCGACGCCGAGGTTGATCGCGAAGCCCTCGCCCATGCCGGCGACGGAGAACCGATCGGCCCACAGGTAGGCGACCACGGTGGCGGCCAGCACCAGCCAGAGCAGCTCGTAGCGGCCGGCCAGGACGCCGGAGAAGTCCCCGTTCATCCACACGTCCATCGACTGCAGCAGGTCGAAGCGGTAGGCCAGGAAGGTCGTCGCCGCGCTCACCACGCCGCCGAGCAGGATGCCGACCAGCGGGACGACCACGACGTCGGTGAGCACCATCCGCTGCAGCAGCCAGACGAAGAACGCCGTGCCGACCAGGGCGAACACCACGCCGATCGTCATCTTGCCGAGCACCGACGTGCCGCCGGACCACAGCGTGGCGACGACGATGCCCAGCCCGACCCACTCCGTCGTCCCGGCGGTCTGCGGGGAGACGAAGCGGTTGCGGGTCAGGTGCATCATCACCAGCCCGGCCACGGCCATCGCCGAGCCGGCCAGCAGGATCGCCAGCAGCCGGGGCACCCGGCTGGTCCACAGCACCCGCGCCTGCGCGGCGTCGGGGTCGAGCAGGTCCGCCGGCGCCAGGTCGCTGACCCCGACGAACAGGGATGCGGACGCAGCGAGCACCAGGGCCGCGAGCGCGGCGGCGACGTGCCGGCGCTGCACACCGCGGCGGCGCCGCACTGGGGTGGGTGCGGCGCCGCGCGGTCCGTTCTGCGTGGTCGTCACCGGCTCACTCGACCGCGGCAGCGACCTCGTCGACCATCTGCTCGACCGACGGCAGGCCGTTCGGCGCGATGTACCAGACGGTCGAGTCCAGGTAGTGGACGTCGTCGTTCTGCCAGGCCGTCGTCCCGCGGACCAGCTCGTTGTCGAGCACCTGCTGCGCGGCCGTGCCGGACTCGCCGATCGCGGCGTCGCGGTCCAGCACCAGGAGGATGTCGGGGTCGTTCTCGGCGAGGTACTCGAAGGAGATGGCGTCGCCGTGGTCGGCCGCGGTCAGCCCCTCGTCGGCGGGGGTCAGCCCCAGCTCGTCGTAGACCAGGCCGAAGCGGGTCTCGGGGCCGTAGGCGCTGAGCTCACCGCCGCTGGTCATCACGAACAGCGCGTCGCCGGCGCCCTCCGCGGCCGCCTGCACCGCGGCGGCCCGCTCCTCGACAGCGGCCAGTCGCTCGGCGACGGCGGCCTCCTCGCCGAAGACCTCGCCGAGGGTGGTGGTGCGCTCGGCGAGGGAGGCCAGGAAGTCCTGGCTGTCCACGGTCAGGTCGATGGTGGGGGCGATCTCGGCCAGCTCCGGGTACACCGCGGCCGAGCGCCCGCCGACGATGACCAGGTCCGGCTCGAGGGCGTTGACGGCCTCGTAGTCCGGCTCGAACAGCGAGCCGACCTTCGCGTACTCGTCCCCGGCGTACTGCGCCAGCGACTCCGGGTAGGTCGCCTCCGGCACGCCGGCCACCTCGACGCCGAGGCTGTCCAGCGTCGACAGGACGCCGACGTCGAACACGACGACGGTCTGCGGGTCGGCCGGGACGGCGGTCTCACCCTGCGCGTGCGACACGGTGACCTCGCCGGCCTCCGAGGCGGCCGCACCGGTCGCCTCCGCGCTCCCGCCGCAGGCGCTGACGGCCAGGGCGGTGGCCACGGTGAGGGAGAGGGCGGCCGACGGGCGGGCCTGCGTGCGCATGGCGCTCCTGAGGTGAGGCTTGGCTAACTGAGGCGCACCTAACCTCCCACACGACCCGTTGCGTGTGCCAACTGCCCCCCCGGGTACCGGTTGTCGAGCAGCGGGGGCAGGGGCACGGGAGGGCCATGGAGAACCGCACACTGGGACGGCTGACCGTCTCCGCCCAGGGCCTGGGCTGCATGGGGATGAGCGAGTTCTACGGCACCGGTGACCAGGCGGAGGCCGAGCGCACCGTCCAGCGGGCGCTGGACCTCGGCGTCACCTTCCTCGACACCGCCGACATGTACGGCCCGTTCACCAACGAGCGCCTGGTCGGCCGGGCGATCGCCGGCCGGCGCGACGAGGTGGTGCTGGCCACCGAGTTCGGCAACGAGCGCGGTGAGGACGGCTCCTTCCGCGGCATCAACGGCCGGCCGGACTACGTGCACCGGGCGTGCGACGCCTCGCTGCAGCGCCTGGGCGTCGACGTCATCGACCTCCTACTACCAGCACCGGGTCGACACCACCGTGCCGGTCGAGGACACCTGGGGCACGCTGCGCGAGCTGGTCGAGGCGGGGAAGCTCCGCCACGTCGGGATCTCCGAGGCCGCGCCGGAGACCATCCGCCGAGCGCACGCGGTGCAGCCGGTGACGGCGGTGCAGACCGAGTACTCGCTGTGGACCCGCGACCCCGAGGACGACGGCGTGCTGGCCACCTGCGCCGAGCTCGGCATCGGCTTCGTCGGCTACTCGCCGATCGGCCGCGGCTTCCTCTCCGGGCAGATCCGCAACCTCGACGACCTCGCGCCCGACGACTTCCGCCGGCGCAACCCGCGCTTCCAGGGCGAGGCCTTCGCGAGGAACCTGGAACTGGTCGACCGGGTGCGCGAGATCGCCGACGAGAAGGGCGTCACGGTGACCCAGCTCGCACTGGCGTGGGTCATGGCGCAGAGCGACCGCGACGGCCACCCGACCGTCGTCCCGATCCCCGGCACCAAGCGGGTGGCCTACCTGGAGGAGAACGCCGCGGCCGCCGACGTCCGGCTGACCGACGCCGACCTGCGGCGGCTGGACGAGGCCGCCCCGGCCGGCGCCACGGCGGGGGACCGCTACCCGGACACGTCCACCGTCCACCGCTGACGGAGGGGCACCGTCCCCGGGGGAGGATGGCGCCCGTGCCTGCCACGACCGCCCCGGGGTCCGCTCGGTGAACACCGCGCTGGTGGTCGCGGTGACCGTCACCGCCGGGCTCCTCGCGCTGGCCGGGATCGCCTCGACCCTCGCCCGGCGGCGGATCGGCCTGCTGCACCTGTGGGGCGCAGCGCTGCTGGAGGTCCTGCTGCTGGTGCAGGCGGTGCTCGCCGTCGTCCTGCTGGTGCGCGGGGACCGTCCGGCCGACACCCCGACGTTCCTCGGCTACCTGGCCGGCATCGTGCTGCTGCCGGTCGCCGGGGCGCTGTGGGCGCGGACCGAGCCGACCCGGTGGGCGGGCACCGTGCTGGCGGTGGCGGCGGGGGCCGTGGGTGTCATGGTCTGGCGGCTGCAGGAGCTGTGGGAGGCGACGGGTGGCTGAGACGGTGGGGGAGCGGGCGGCCACGGGCGGGCCGGGGCGGGTGCTCGTCGCCGTCTACGGCGTCTTCGCCCTCGCCGCCGGTGCGCGGGCCGCCGTCCAGCTGTCGACCCGCTTCGCCGAGGCGCCGGTCGCCTACCTGCTCTCCGCGCTGGCCGCGGCCGTCTACCTCGTCGCGACCGTGGCCCTGGCCCGCGGCGGGCGCCGGACGGCGCTGGTCGCGATCACGATCGAACTGGTCGGCGTCCTCGTGGTGGGCACGCTGTCCCTGCTGGACCGGGCCGCGTTCCCCGACGAGACGGTGTGGTCGGCGTACGGCCGCGGCTACCTGTTCATCCCGCTGGTGCTGCCGGTGCTCGGGCTGCTGTTCCTGCGCCGCACCACCCGCCGTCCACCCCCGCGGGACCCGACGGCCGGGTGATGTGCACCCGTGGCGGGCTCCCGGCGGCCCCGACCCGGGCCCCGCCCTGAGCCTGCGAAGGGTGGGGAGGACGGGGTCCTCCCACGAGGGACGGGGGGACGCGGGGTCCTCTCACGATCAGAACTCCCCGCCGCCGAAGTCACCACCGAGGTCGCCACCGAAGTCCCCGCCGCCGAAGTCGCCGCCCGGGTCACCGCCGTAGTCGCCGCCGTCCGCGCCGGCGCCGTCCTCGTAGCCCTGGGCGTAGGCCTCCTCGTCGCCGCCACCGAAGAGGCCACCGTCCCCGATGCCGGTGTCGAACAGCGCGTCGGCGACCGCCGTGCCGACCACCAGACCGCCGACCGTGCCGAGCAGGCTGGCGCCGAGCGTGCTGCCGAAGCCGGGCGCGCCGTACCCGCGGCCGTAGCCGCCTCCGTACCCGGGCCCGTGGCCACCGCCGTACCCGGGGCCGCCACCGAAGCCGCCGCCGAAGGCACGCTCCAGCGTCCCCGGCTGGCGCACCTCCGCGCGGGTGGCCGCCCGCGCCAGGGAGCGGGGGTCGTCCGAGCGCGGCCGCTCAGAGGAGGGCACCGCGGCGGCGAGCTGGACCAGCACCTCCTGGCGCTGCTGCGGCGTGAGCTGGGCGAACGCCTCCGCGTGCGCCTCCTCGATCTGGTCCGGCGGCGCGGTGCGCAGCAGGTACCGGTAGCGCTCGATCGCCTGCTGGTCGGTGAGCGCACCGCCCTGCGGCCGGTCGTGCTGGGGAGCCGGCGGCGGCTGGTACCCGCCGTACTGCGGTGCGGCCTGGTACCCGTCGTACCCCTGGTCGGCAGCGGGTCGGCGGCGGCCGAAGAGCCGGTCGAGCAGTCCCATGGCGATCGTCTCCCTCCGAGCGGGGTCGGCGTACCCCGGACGAGGGGTTCCCGCCGGGCCACCGCCCACACCTCCCGGACCAACCGCAGGTCAGACGGGTGACCCGTGGTGGCCCGGCCGCCGTCCGCCTGGTTACTGTCGTTCCCGTGCCGGCCGAGCGGGACCGTCCGCGGGACTCCTCCCCCGTACAGCGCCTCGACGGCATCGCCCGCCGCGAGGAGGCCGGCGTCGTCAGTGCGGCCACCGCCGTCCTCTCCCAGCGCGCGGGCACCGGCACCGCCTCGACCGCGCTGCCCGGCGTGCTGGCCGACGTCCCGGTGGCGGTGCTGCTCATCGACCGCGGTGCCGGCGCGGTCACCTACGCCAACAGCGCGGCCGTCGAGCTGGCCGGCAACGTCCGCCTCCCCGTGGACATCGACACCTGGGGCGCCTCCGTCGGCCTCACCGACCTCGGTGGACAGCCCCTGGCCAGCACGTCCGGCCCGCTGTCCCTGGTCGCGCAGGGCCAGCCGGTCACCGGTGAGGCGGTGCGGATGGTGCCCCGCGGGGCGTCCGAGCAGGACGGCGACCAGCCCGAGCAGCTGCTCTGGGTCACCGGCTTCCCGCTGTCCCGCCCCGACGGCGACGAGCACCTGTCGCTGGTCGTCTTCCTCGAGGTCGAGTCCGGAGGGGCCGACGAGACCGGCGACGCGCTGCAGGCCCTGCGCGAGCGGGCCGTCGTCGCCACCGACATCGCCTTCACCATCACCGACCCCCGGGAGCCGGACGACCCGCTGGTCTGGGTCAACCCGTCCTTCAGCCGCATCACCGGGTACTCCTCCGAGGAGGCGGTGGGCCGCAACTGCCGCTTCCTGCAGGGCCCGGCCACCGACCCCGCCACCGTCGCCGAGATCCGCACCGCGCTCGACGAGCGGCGGGCGATCACCACGACGCTGCTCAACCACCGCAAGGACGGCACCGCCTTCTGGAACCAGCTGTCGATCAGCCCGGTCTTCGACGGCGAGGGGCAGCTGGTCAGCTTCGTCGGCGTGCAGACCGACGTCACCGAGCGGGTGCGCGTCGAGCACGAGCGCGAGGCCGCGTTCGCTGCCGAGCAGACCGCCCGGCAGGAGGCCGAGCTGGCCCGGGCGACCGCCGAGCGGGCGCAGGCCGACGCCGAGCGGGCCCGGGCCGACGCCGAGCGCATGCAGGGCCGCCTCGCGCTGATGGCCGAGGCGACCAGCACGCTCATCGCCACCCTCGACCTCACCGACGTCCTCGACCGGCTGGCCCGGCTGTGCGTCCCGCTGCTCGCCGACTGGGTGTTCATCTCCCTGGTCGACGACGCCGGGAACGTCCGCCAGACCGCCTCCCGGCACCGCGACGGCTTCGCCGAGGAGCTGCGGCTGCTGGCCACGCAGCACGCCGTCCACCTGCCCGAGGACTCGCCGACGCGGCGGAGCATCGCGACCGCCCGCCCGGTGCTGGTGCAGCGCGCCGAGACCGAGCTGGACCGTCTGTTCGCCACCGAGGCCGCGCGGGAGGCCGCCGAGCGGCTCGGCGTCGGGTCGCTGCTCGCCGTCCCGATGGTCGCCCGCCGCCGGACGCGGGGGGCCATCCTGCTGGGCCGCACCGACAGCGGGCGCCCCTTCGACCAGGAGGACGTCGACCTGGCCGAGGACCTCGCCCGCCGCGCCGCGCTGGCGATGGACAACGTGCGCCTGTACCAGCAGGAGCACACGGTCGCCGACACCCTGCAGCGGTCCCTGCTGCCGGAGCTGCCGGTGATCCCCGACCTGGAGTCGGCCGCGCACTACGTCAGCGCGTCGACGGCGGCCGACGTGGGCGGGGACTTCTACGACCTGCTGCACCTGCCCGACGGGTCGATCGGCGTGGTGATCGGCGACGTCGTCGGCCACGACATCGCCGCCGCCGCCGCGATGGGGCACCTGCGCGGGCTGATCCGGGCGTGCGCCTGGGAGGCCCCCGACCCCGACCCCGCCGCCGTCCTCGCGCGGGTGGACCGGCTGGTGCAGGGGCTCGGCGTGGCCTCGATGGCGACGATGGTCTACGTCCGGGCGGTGCCCCCCGCGGAGGACGGCGCGCCGTGGCGGCTGCACCTGGCCAGCGCCGGCCACCCGCCGCCGCTGCTGCGCACGGCCGACGGCGCGGTCGAGCTGCTGGACGGGGTCACCGGCCTGCTGATCGGCGTCGACGGCAGCCTGCCCCGGCGGTCCACCGCGATGGACGTGCCGCGCGGTGCCACGCTGCTGGCCTACACCGACGGGCTCATCGAACGCCCCGGCACCGACCTCGACGAGGGCATCGCCGAGCTGGTGGACCGGGTGGCCGCCGCCCCGGCCGCCGCCGGTCCGCGTGGGCTCTGCGACGCCGCGGTCGCGGGCTCCCTGGACGGGCGGGACGACGTCGCGCTGATCGCCGTCCGGTTCCGCTGACCCTTCGCCGCTACCCCTCCGCGGCGGGGGTCTCCAGCAGGCCGTAGGCGCCGCGGTGGAACAGCAGCGGCCGCCGTCCGGGGTCGGCGCCGAGGTCCAGCACGCGTGCGGCGACGAGGGTGTGGTCGCCGCCGTCGTACTCCGCCCACAGCTCGCAGTCGATCCAGGCGACGACGTGCTCGAGCACCGGCTGCCCCAGCCGGCTGGGCCACCAGGACACCCCGGCGAACTTGTCGGTGCTCGAGCGGGCGAACCGGGCCGACAGGTCGGACTGGTCCTCGGCGAGCACGTTGACGCAGAAGCGGCCGAGCGCGCGCAGCCGCGGCCAGGTGCGCGACGTGCGGGCGGGCGCGATGGCCACCAGCGGCGGGTCGAGCGACAGCGAGCTGAACGACTGGCAGGTGAAGCCGATCGGCCCCTCGTCGCCCTGGGCGGTGACCACGGTGACGCCGGAGGCGAAGTGACCGAGGACGTCGCGCATGGTGTGGGCGTCCACCGTCCTCCCCCCGGACGACGGCTCGCTCATGCACTCCAGCCAACCACGGCGGCCGGGGTCACCCGACGCCCGTGGGCCGGGGCACCGAGCGCCCGCCCGCCCGGTACAGCGAGCTGGGCAGCGGGCGGCCCACGACCTCCTCGGTGACCCGCGCGGCGGCGAGCACGGCGTCGAGGTCCAGTCCCGTGCGCACGCCGGACTCTTCCAGCATGTAGACCAGCTCCTCGGTGGCGATGTTGCCGCTCGCGCCGGGCGCGAACGGGCAGCCACCCAGGCCGCCGACGGAGGAGTCCAGCTGGGTCACCCCCGCCTGGACGGCGGCGAGCGCGTTGGCCTGGCCGGTGCCGCGGGTGTCGTGGAAGTGCACGCCCACGTCGACGCCCGGGCAGGCCCGGCGGACGGCGTCGAGCAGCTGCACCACCCGCAGCGGCGTGGTGGTGCCGATCGTGTCGCCCAGGCACAGCCGGTCGGCGCCGGCCGTGACCGCGGCCCGGGCGACGTCCACGGTCCGCGGGATCGGCGTGCGGCCGTCGAACGGGCAGTCCCACGCGGTCGCGATCACGACCTCCAGCGAGCCACCGGCGTCGTGGGCCAGGGCGGCGATGTCCCCGACCGCCGCGACGGCCTCGGCGGTGGAGCGCCCGGCGTTGGCGCGGCTGTGCCCGTCGGAGGCGGAGACGACGTACTCGAGGTGGGCGACCCCGGCGTCCACCGCGCGGGTCGCGCCGCGGGCGTTGGCCACCAGGGCGGAGAAGTGCACGCCGTCGAAGGCGTGCAGCTCGGCGGCGAGTCGGTCGGCGTCGGCCAGCGCGGGGACCGCCTTGGGGGAGACGAAGGACGTCACCTCGATCCGGCGCACGCCGGTGGCCACGAGCGCCTCCAGCATCGCCAGCTTCCCCTCCAGCGGTACCGGCGCCTCGAGCTGCAGACCGTCGCGCATGCCGACCTCGCGGACGTCCACGGACGCAGGCAGTACCAGGTCGAACTCGTTCACGGGCCCTCCTCGGTGGATCACGTGCCATATTGCCCCGGCGTCGGGTTCCACGTGGAACGACTCGGACACTCCCGAGCCCAGGAGCTGCAGCAACAGGGTCTGTCGGCGCAGGATGTCCGGCACGGAGGTGGGATGTGACGAACGCGGCGGGGACGCTTCCCCCGGCGGATCGCGGGAGCGCGTTCGCCAACGCGCCCATGGGCATCGCACTCGCCACGACCGCCGGTCTCATCGTCGACGCGAACCCGGCACTGGCGTCGATGCTCGCGCTCACCCCCGACGAGCTCTACGGGCGCTCGATGCTCGACCTCGTCCACCCCGAGGACCGCCCGGCCGCGGTCGAGGCGTTCACCGAGCTGCTGGACCGGCGCCGGATGATGCGGCACGAGACCCGGCTGGTGCGGGCGGACGGCGGCATGGTGCCGGTGCAGGTGACCTCGTCCTGGGTGAGCGGGACCCCCCAGGGCGACCCACCGCACGTGGTGGCCATCGTCGAGGACATCACCGAGCGCAAGCTCCTGGAGGCCTCGCTCCTGCACCGGTCGCTGCACGACCCGCTCACCGGGCTGCCGAACCGGGTGCTGTTCACCGACCGGCTGCGGCACGCGCTCGAGCGGGGACGCCGCGAGCGGACGCCGACCAGCCTGCTGGGCGTCGACCTGGACGGCTTCAAGCTGATCAACGACGTCCACGGCCACCCGGTGGGCGACGAGGTGCTGATCGCCTTCGCCGAGCGGCTGACCTCGGTGCTGCGCGCCAGCGACACCGCGGCCCGGGTCGGCGGGGACGAGTTCAGCATCGTCTGCGAGACCAGCGGCCGGGCCGACGCGGAGGCCCTCGCGGCCCGGCTGCGCGAGCGGGTGAGCGAGCCGCTGCGGCTGAGCGGCGGGCTGACCATCCAGCTGTCGGTGAGCATCGGGATCGGCACGGCGGAGGGCGGCACGGACCCCGAGCGGGCCTTCCAGGCGCTGGTGCGGGAGGCCGACGACGCGATGTACGTCGACAAGGCCGCCCACCGGGGCTGAAGAAGGACCCTCCCACCCCCCGGGAAGGACCCTGCAGGGGCCGTCAGGGCTCGCGGCGGGACCCCGCAGGAGGGCGGTTCCAGCGGCGGACGACGTCGGAGAAGGTGGCGGCGGCCTGCTCCACCTCGGCGACCTCCACGTACTCGTCCACGGCGTGCATCACCGCCGGTGTGCCCGGCCCCCACACCACGATGGGGGCGCCCCCGACGACCTGCACCAGCACCGAGGCGTCGGTGAAGTAGGTCGCCGGTGTGGGCAGGACGCCCGCGGGCAGCGAGGCCACCCACGGGTCGTCGGCGGGGGTGCCGACCGGCGGCAGGTCGACCCGCACCTCGACGTCGGCCACCTCCGGCTGGGCCCGCCACCAGGTGAGCAGCTCCTCGCCGGCGGCCACGGTGCGCATGTCGACGACCGCCTCGGCCCGGTCGGGGACGACGTTGGGCACGGTGCCGCCCGCGACGACGCCGGGGTTCCAGGTCTCGGTGCCGAGGAACGGGTCGCTGCGCAGCGGCAGCGCGCCGCCGGCCCGGCCCAGGACGGCGACCAGGTCCAGGACGGCGTTGTGCCCGCGCTCCGGCGTGCTGCCGTGGGCCGCCCGGCCGGCGGTGCGGACGGCGAGCCACAGCGCGCCCTTGTGGCCGAGGACGACCTGGTTGCCGGTCGCCTCCGGGACGATCACCGCGCCCACCGGCAGCTCGGCGACCGCCGCGGCCGCGGCGGCGGCGCCCTTCGAGCCGATCTCCTCGTCGCTGGTGAGCAGCAGCGCCACGGGGACCTCCGGGTCGGCGGCGGCCAGGGCGGCCGCGGAGGCGACGACGCCGGCCTTCATGTCGCTGCCCCCGCGCCCCCACACCCGCCCCTCCTCGAGGTCACCACCGAAGGGGTCGCGCCGCCACGCGGCCGGCTCGGCCGCCGGGACGGTGTCGACGTGGCAGGTGAGCAGCAGGACCGGCCGGCCGGGGTCGGCGGGGGTCCGCAGCAGGGACCAGGGGTGGTCCCGGTCGCGGCCCTCGGTCACCTGCAGGTGCGGGGCCGCACCCCGCAGGACGTCGGTCAGCGTGCCGAGCAGGTCGCGCTGGGCGGCGGCGTCCCCGGACACCGTCGTCCGGCGCACCAGGTCCCGCACGAGCGCCACCGGGTCGAGGTCGGTCGCCGTCATGCCCCGATCCTGCCCGGACCGCCCGGACCTGCGCACGGCCAGCGGCTCCACGGCCGTCGGGGACGGCACCTGGTCGCATCTGCGGTCCGGAGGACCGCGGTGTCACCGCGGTGTCGGCCGGTGGGCCGACGATGTCAGACGAGCGCGCGGCCCACGGCGACGGCCCGGGTGTCGGGAGCGGCGATCCGCACCGCGTCGGCGGCCCGGTCGTCGGCGGCCTCCTGCGAGCGGCGCTCGGCCTCGACCCGGGCCCGGTAGCTGTCGACCTCGTTCGCGATCCGCGCCTCGTCCCAGCCGAGGACACCGGCCACCGCGCGGGCGACCGGCTCGGCGGACTCCACGCCCCGGTGCGGGGTCTCGATCGAGATGCGGGTGCGCCGGGCCAGCAGGTCGTCCAGGTGCAGCGCCCCCTCGTGCGAGGCCCCCCACACCATCTCGACCATCAGGTACTCCTCGGCACCGGGCACCGGCTCCAGCAGCGAGCGGTCGTCGGCGGCCAGCCCCAGCACCTCGGGGGTCTCCGAGCCGTACCGGTTGAGCAGGTGCTCGGCGCGGAAGTGCGGGATGCCCCAGCGCTCGCTGAGCCCGTGCAGCTGGTTGACCATCGCGTGGTAGCCCTCGGCGCCGACCAGCGGGATGTTCCCGGTGACGCTCGGCGGCACCGCGCGGGTGACGTCCTCGGCGACGGCGTCCACCGCGTCGGCGGCCATCGGCCGGTAGGTGGTGTACTTGCCGCCGGCCACGGCGACGACGCCGGGCATCGGCCGGGCCACCGCGTGCTCGCGGGAGAGCTGGCTGGTCAGCTCCGACTCCCCGGCCAGCAGCGGCCGCAGCCCGGCGTAGACCCCGGTGATGTCGTCGTGGGTGAGTGCCACGGTCAGCACCTGGTTGACGTGCTCGAGGATGTAGTCGATGTCGGCCCGCGACGCCGCCGGGTGGGCCTTGTCCAGCGTCCAGTCGGTGTCGGTCGTCCCGACGATCCAGTGGCTGCCCCACGGGATCACGAACAGCACCGACTTCTCGGTGCGCAGGATCAGCCCGGTCTCGCCGTTGATCCGGTCCCGGGGGACGACGATGTGCACGCCCTTGCTGGCCCGCACGTGGAACCGGCCGCGCCCGCCGACGAGGGTCTGGATGTCGTCGGTCCACACGCCGGTGGCGTTCACCACGACCTCGGCCTGCACGTCGACCTCGGCGCCGCTCTCCACGTCGCGCACCCGCACCCCGGTGACCCGGCCGCCGGCGTGGTGGAACGCGACCACCTCGGCGGAGTTGAGGACGGTGGCGCCGTAGGCGGCGGCGGTGCGCGCCACGCTGAGGGTGTGCCGGGCGTCGTCGGCCTGCGCGTCGTAGTACCGGATCGCGCCGACGAGGGCGTCGGGCTTGAGCGCGGGGAACAGCCTGCGGGCGCCGGTGCGGGTGTAGTGCCGGTGCGGCGGCACGGGGGTCGACAGCGCGCCGACGCGGGCCAGCCCGTCGTACAGGGTGAGCCCCGCGGTCACGTAGGGCCGCTCCCAGTGACGGGTGAGCGGGTAGAGGAAGGGCACCGGCTTGACCAGGTGCGGGGCGAGCCGGGTGACGCTCAGGTCGCGCTCGTGCAGGGCCTCGCGGACGAGGCCGAAGTCGAAGGACTCCAGGTAGCGCAGCCCGCCGTGGAAGAGCTTGGAGGACCGCGAGGACGTGCCGCTGGCGAAGTCGCGGGCCTCGACGAGCGCCGTCCGCAGGCCGCGGGTCGCCGCGTCGAGCGCGACACCGGCACCGGTCACCCCGCCTCCGACGACGAGGACCTCGAACGGCTGCTCGGCCAGCTCCGCCCAGGCTCGGGCGCGCTGCTGGGGACCGAGTGCGGGGACTACGGGCATGCCTACTCCTCAGGCGGGGACTGCTCGTCGTCCACGGTAGGCCGCAGGTCGGGGGCGGGTCGACGTCGCGCGTTCGACATCGTCGTACGCCGAGGGCCTAGGGTGACCGGCCGTGCCCGGCACCGTGCAGTCGATCCAGCGCGCCGCCACCCTGCTGCAGGCGATCGTGGAGTCAGGCGGCCAGATGGGGGTCACCGAGCTCGCGTCCGCCGTCGGGCTGCCCAAGACGACGACCCACGGGCTGCTGCGCACCCTGCTGGCCGTGGGCTTCGTCGAGCAGGACCAGCGCACCGGCCGGTACGCGCTCGGCGCCGGCCTGCTCGGCCTGGGCTCGCACTACCTGGACGCCAACGAGCTGCGCTCCCGCGCGTCGAACTGGGCGGACTCGCTGGCCGCCCGCAGCGGGTTCGCCGTCCGGCTGGGAACGCCGGCGGGCCTGCAGGTCGTCGTCGTCCACCACGTCTTCCGGCCCGACGACTCGCCGCAGGAGCTGGAGGTCGGTTCCGTGCTGCCCGCGCACGCCACCGCGGTGGGCAAGGTCCTGCTGGCCTCCCGCCCGGCGCTGGCCCGGGCGCTGACCGACGCGCCGCTCGAGGCGCTCACCCCCCGCACCGTCGTCGAGCCGGCCGCGCTGCTGGCCGAGCTGCAGACCGCGCGCGCCCGGGGCTGGGCCGAGCAGCGCGGCGAGTACCGGCTGGGCGTGGGCGGGGTCGCCGCCCCGGTGCACGGGCCCGGCGGGATGGTGGTCGGGGCGCTGGGCGTCAGCGGACCGGTCGAGGAGCTGTTCGCCGAGGCGGCGCGGCCGGCCCTGCGGACCATGGTCGTCGAGGCGGCCGCCGCCGTCTCCCGGGAGCTGCTGGCATGACCGAGCGGTACGTGCTCGCGGTCGACCAGGGGACCACCTCGACCCGGGCCATCGTGTTCGACCGCGCCGGGCGGCTGGTCGCCGTCCGCCAGCGGGAGCACCGCCAGCACTTCCCCCGGCCGGGCTGGGTCGAGCACGACCCGGAGGAGATCTGGGCCAACACCCAGCTCACCGCCGCCCAGGCGCTCCGCGACGTGGCCGGCTCGCCCGGGCAGGTGGTGGCGCTGGGCATCGCCAACCAGCGGGAGACCACGGTGGTCTGGGAGCGCGCCACCGGGCGGCCGCTGGTGCGGGCGCTGGTCTGGCAGGACACCCGCACCGGGCCACTGGTCGAGGAGCTGACCGCGCGGCCGGACGCCGCGCTCGTGCGCGAGCGCACCGGGCTGGAGCTCGCCGGCTACTTCGCCGGGCCACGGCTGTGCTGGGTGCTCGACGCCGTCCCCGGCGCGCGGGCGCGGGCCGAGCGCGGCGAGCTGCTGTTCGGGACGATGGAGAGCTGGCTGGTCTGGAACCTCACCGGAGGGCCGGACGGCGGGGTGCACGTCACGGACGTGACCAACGCCAGCCGCACGCTGCTCATGGACGTGCACACCTGCTCCTGGGACCCCGACCTCCTGGACTTCTTCGGTGTGCCCGCCGCGATGCTCCCGGAGATCCGCCCGTCCGTCGGCGTCCTCGGCACCGCCAGCGCGCTGCCCGTGCCGCTGCCCATCGGCGGCGCCCTCGGCGACCAGCAGGCGGCGCTGTTCGGGCAGACCTGCTTCGCCCCCGGCGAGGCCAAGTGCACCTACGGCACCGGCAGCTTCCTGCTTCAGAACACCGGGAAGGACCTGGTCCGCTCCCGGCACGGGCTCATCAGCACGGTCGCCTACCAGCTGACCGGCGAGCCGGTGCACTACGCGCTGGAGGGCTCGATCGCCGTCACCGGCGCCCTGGTGCAGTGGCTGCGGGACAGCCTCGGGCTGATCGGCTCGGCGGCCGAGGTGGAGACCCTCGCCCGCACCGTCGCCGACAACGGCGGCTGCTACATCGTCCCGGCCTTCTCCGGGCTCCTCGCGCCGCACTGGGAGGGCCGGGCGCGCGGGCTGGTCGCCGGCCTGACCGGCTACGTGACCAAGGGGCACCTGGCGCGCGCGGTGCTGGAGGCGACGGGGTGGCAGACGCGGGACGTCGTCCGGGCCATGGACGCCGACTCCGGACTGCCGCTCGAGGTGCTGCGGGTGGACGGTGGGATGACCACCAACAACCTGCTGATGCAGTTCCTGGCCGACGTCCTCGGCAGCCCGGTGGTGCGCCCGATGGTGGGGGAGACGGTGTCCCTGGGCGCCGCCTACGCCGCGGGGCTGGCCGTCGGGGTCTGGTCGGACACCGAGGCGCTGCGGCGCAACTGGCACCGCTCGGCGCAGTGGGTCCCCGACGGGCGCCGGGTCGCCGCCCTGGACGCCGCCTACCCGGAGTGGGAACGCGCGGTGCAGCTCAGCATCGCCTGGGGCGCGCGCCGCTGACCGGCGAGGGTGTACGACATCGTCGTACAGGACCCGTTGTCCGCCCTCGACCTGTGTGAATAGCGTCACCGCCCCGGCCGTCGTCCGGGCGGCACCGCTCCCGGTGCCGCCCTGGGGCCCACGCATCACCGGCGATGAGGAGCACCGCATGAGCTTGTGGACAGTCTTCGGCAGCGAGGTCGTCGGGACGGGGATCCTGATACTCCTCGGCGTCGGGGTGGTCGCGAACGTCGTCCTGCCCGGCACCCTGGGCAACGGGGGAGGCTGGCTCCTCATCAACTTCGGCTGGGGGATCGCCGTCTTCGCCGGCGTCTTCGCCGGCGCCAGCTCCGGGGCGCACATCAACCCGGCGGTCACCCTCGGCCTGGCGGTGAGCGGCGCCGACGAGTACGCGCCCGGCGTGCCGATCACCCTGGCGTCGTCGCTGGTCTACGTCACAGGCCAACTGGTCGGCGCCTTCCTCGGCGCCGTCGTCGCGTGGCTGGCCTACCGCAAGCACTACGACGAGGCGACCGAGCCGGTCCTCGGCACCTTCTCCACCGGCCCGGCGATCCCGAGCCCCCTGTGGAACGTGATCACCGAGGTCATCGGCACGTTCGTGCTCGTCTACATCATCCTGCGCTTCGGCGACACGCCCGGTGAGCTCGGCCCGCTGGCGGTGGCGCTGCTCGTCGTCGGCATCGGCGCCTCGCTCGGCGGGCCGACCGGCTACGCCATCAACCCCGCTCGCGACCTCGGCCCGCGCATCGCCCACGCCGTGCTGCCGATCCGTAGCAAGGGGGACAGCAACTGGGGCTACGCCTGGGTGCCGATCGTGGGTCCGCTGATCGGCGCCGTCCTGGGCGGCCTGATGTCGCACGTCCCCGTCTGACCCCGGACCGCCGACAGGTCAACCACCGCAACGACGCGAGAGGAACCACCCGTGAGCCAGTACGTGGCAGCCATCGACCAGGGGACCACGAGCACCCGCTGCATGATCTTCGACCACGAAGGGGCCGTGGTCTCGGTCGGGCAGAAGGAGCACCAGCAGATCTTCCCGCGCGCCGGGTGGGTCGAGCACGACGCCAACGAGATCTGGGCCAACACCCGCGAGGTGGTGGGCCAGGCGCTCGCCCGGGGCAACGTCGGCACCTCCGACGTGGTCGCCGTGGGCATCACCAACCAGCGGGAGACCGCCGTCGTCTGGGACCGGAACACCGGCCAGCCGGTCTACAACGCGATCGTCTGGCAGGACACCCGCACCTCGGCGATCGTCGAGCAGCTCGGCGCCCTCGGCGGCGGGGCCGACCGGTACAAGGACAAGGTCGGCCTGCCCCTGGCGACCTACTTCTCCGGGCCCAAGGTGCGCTGGATCCTGGACAACGTCGAGGGTGCCCGGGAACGGGCCGAGCGGGGTGACCTGCTCATGGGCACCATCGACTCCTGGCTGATCTGGAACATGACCGGCGGGGCCGACGGCGGGCTGCACCTCACCGACGTCTCCAACGCCTCGCGCACGATGCTCATGGACTACCGCTCGCTGGCCTGGGACGCCGCCATCGCCGAGGAGATGGGCATCCCGATGTCCATGCTCCCGGAGATCCGGTCCAACTCCGAGGAGTACGGCCGGGGGCGCAAGGCCGGCTTCCTCGCCGGGGTGCCGATCGCCGGCTCGCTCGGCGACCAGCAGGCGGCGACCTTCGGCCAGGTCTGCTTCACCAAGGGCATGGCCAAGAACACCTACGGCACCGGCAACTTCATGCTGCTCAACACCGGCGAGGAGGCCGTCCCGTCGCAGAACGGCCTGCTCACGACGCTGTGCTACCAGCTCGGCGACGGCAAGCCGGTGTACGCGCTGGAGGGGTCCATCGCGGTCACCGGGTCGCTGGTGCAGTGGGTCCGGGACAACCTCGGGATGATCGCGAGCGCCCCGGAGATCGAGGACGTCGCCCGCACCGTGGAGGACAACGGCGGCGCGTACTTCGTGCCCGCCTTCTCCGGGTTGTTCGCCCCGCACTGGCGCTCGGACGCCCGCGGCGCCATCGTCGGGCTCACCCGGTACGTCAACAAGGGGCACCTGGCCCGGGCCGTGCTCGAGGCGACGGCGTACCAGACCCGCGAGGTGCTCGACGCGATGAACGCCGACTCCGGCGTGGACCTCACCGAGCTGCGGGTGGACGGCGGCATGGTCGGCAACGAGCTGCTCATGCAGTTCCAGGCCGACCTGCTCGACGTCCCGGTGATCCGGCCGAAGATCGCCGAGACCACCGCCCTGGGCGCCGCCTACGCGGCCGGGCTCGCGGTCGGCTTCTGGTCCGACCTCCACGAGCTGACCGCCAAGTGGGCCGAGGACAAGCGCTGGGAGCCGCAGATGCCGGCCGAGGAGCGGGAGCGCAACTACCGCAACTGGCAGAAGGCGGTGACCAAGAGCCTCGACTGGGTCGACGAGGACGTGCGGTAAGGGGGATCGAGCGCCGGGTCCGGCGGTTTCCGCGGAAACCGC